>JAYTBY010000380.1:0-8384 GCA_043736755.1 Planctomycetota bacterium
TGCGGGCACCGTTGGAACAGCGCGCGCTTCCATCGCTTCGTGCTCGATGGGATGCGCGCGAACCGCGACGCTTGCGCGGCGGCCGGTGTCGCGTACTACCCCTATGTCGAGCCCGAGCCCGGCGCTGGATCGGGGTTGCTCGAAGCGCTCGCGGAGCGGGCCGTCGTGGTCGTCACGGACGACTTTCCGTGCTTCTTCCTGCCGCGCATGGTCCTCTGCGCCGCGAAGCGCGTGTCCGTCCGTCTGGAAACGGTCGATGCGAATGGGCTGCTACCGATGCGCGCGAGCGATGTCACGCACGTGACGGCGTATGCGTTCCGGCGTTTCCTGCAGAAGAACCTGCGTCCGCACCTCGTCGAGCAACCGCACGAAGACCCTCTCGGCCTCGCCGCGAAACTCGGCGGAGCGGTCGACGTGCCCGCCGCTCTACTGAAGCGTTGGCCGCGCGCGGCCGACGCGTTGATCGACGGTGATGACCGTCTGCTGGCACGGCTCTCCGTGGACCATGGCGTTCCTGTCGCTCGAAAGACCGGCGGTTCCGTCGCGGCGACCTTGGGCTTGCGCGAATTCGTGCGCCACAAGCTGCCGCGCTACGCCGAAGAGCGCAGCGAACCGTCCGAGGATGTCGCGTCGGGCTTCTCGCCCTGGCTCCACTTCGGACACCTGTCCGTGCACGCCGTGCTGAACGAGGTCGCTCGGCTCGAGAACTGGACTCCCACGCAAACGGCGCTCACCACGAGCGGCAAGAAGGATGGTTGGTGGAATCTCTCACCTTCGAGCGAGGCCTTCCTCGACGAGTTGGTCACGTGGCGCGAACTCGGCTTCAACTTCTGCTCACGGGTCGCGAACTACGACCGGTACGAGTCGTTGCCGACCTGGGCGCGAGGGACATTGGACGAGCACGCGTCGGATCCGCGCGAGTACGTCTATTCCCTCGAGCAGTTCGAGCGTTCCGAGACGCATGACCCACTGTGGAACGCGGCGCAGCGCCAGCTCGTCCGCGAAGGCCGCATCCACAACTACCTGCGCATGTTGTGGGGCAAGAAGATCTTGGAGTGGACGCCGAGTCCGCGCGCGGCTCTCGAAGTCCTGATCGAACTCAACAATCGCTGGGCGCTCGACGGCCGCAATCCGAACAGCTACAGCGGCATCTTCTGGACGCTCGGCCGTTACGATCGGCCGTGGGGCCCGGCGCGCAAGATCTTTGGCCTGACCCGCTACATGACGTCCGCGAACACGGCCCGGAAGATGGACGTGAAGCCCTATCTCGCCCGGTATGGCGCGACGAGCGCGCCGACACTCTTCAACACCTGAGCTACGGCCGGTTCACCACGTGATCTGCCATACGAGCGGCTCCTTGCCCTCGCGTGCGGCCTGGATCGGGACCCTGAGCGTGGCCACGTTGTCGTCCGAGTCGTTCTTCGAGCCGCGCAACTTGCCCTTCGTGCCGTTGCTGACGATGGTGCCCGGCAACTCGATGCGGATCTGAAACGTGCGCCCGAGATCCTGCGCGTCGCCCGACAACTCGAACGCCTCGGCCGCGGATAGGCGCTCGACCTCGGTGAGCGGGACGAACAGCGCCGGCCAACGCGCATCGGGGCCGGTCGGCACCTCGACACGCACGTACGAGAACCCACTGTCCGTCGTGCCCGCTGCAAAGCGCACGTCCCCGACGATCAGGCCGTCGAACTTCGTGAAGCGACCCTTCGCGCCGCGCAAAGCGACCTGGCGCTCGAACGTGACGCCGCTCGCCGACGCTGCGACCGCGTCGGGTGCGACGGGCTGGGCCAGCGCGCTCGTGATGAGCGTCCCCCCGAGGTCCTTGTCGAGGCGCACGCGGATCGAGATCGCGTCGTCCTCGTCACAGGCGGTCGCGAGGAGGGCCAAGGAGAGAACGGCCAGAAAGCGCGGGAGTGTCATGGTCGCAGGAGTCTAGAACCGGAAAACTCGGAAAGGGAGAAGGATCGACCCGCTCGCAGTCACGCTGGACGTGTCCCCCATGGCAGACCCCGCACCGAGACCGCGTAGCGACTTCGCGACCCAGGCACCCCACGATCTCCAGCTGAAGGCGCGGATCGTGAGGGGCGACGCCAGCGCAGCCGGCGACCTGCTCGCCGCGCACCTGACGCCGATCCACCAGTTCGTGCACTTTCGGATCGGTCGCGATGCTGAACTCGTCGAGGACGTCGTCCAGGACACGTTCCTCACAGCACTCCAGTCGATCCGGAACTTCGACGGTCGCTCCGATCTGCGCGGCTGGCTCGTCGGCATCGCGAAGAACAAGATCCGCGAGGTGCGCCGCAAGAAGGGGCCGCGATCGATCGAGGACATCTTGGCCGAATCCGACACCGAGATCGACGCGATCCTGGCCGACGTCTCGCGCGAGCCACTGCCGGATCACGTTCTCGAGCGACGCGAAACGCAGGAGCTCGTCGGGGCCGCTCTGTCCTCGTTGCCGGCTGACTACCAAAAGGCGCTGCTCGACAAGTACGTCGAGGGCTTGTCGACGGCGGAGATCGGTCGCGCGGTCGGCAAGAGCGAGAAGGCCGCCGAATCCCTGCTCACCCGATCGCGCGTGGCGTTCGCGCGCGTGCTCGAGCTCCTCGCGACGAAGCGCGGAGGCCTGACGTGAAGCCCAGTGTCCTCGAACAGAACGTCGCGCGGCTCCTCACGGCGAGCTGGAGGCCCGTCGTCCCGTCGGCGCAATTCGCCGAGAGATTGCTGGATCATATGGAGCGCGAGATCGGAGTCAGCACGGAGCGCGAGATCGGAGTCCGCACGGCGCGCGAGATCGGAGTCAGAACGGCGCGCGAGATCGGGAACAGCGCCGGGTCACCCTCGCCTTCACTTTTCGCGCGCACGTCGCCGGGACTGCGTATCGCCGCATCGATCCTGCTCATGCTCGCCGGCCTGGCGACTGCGTGGTTCTTGCGCCGCAACGACCGCGCGGCGACGAACGCCGAGGGCCTCGTCGAAAAGGGCTACGTGGCGGTGTACGTCGGCGGCGAATGGCGCGCTGCGAGCGAACACGAACTCGCGCACGGCCTCGACGTCGGCGCGCGCGATGCGTCGGTCGCGACGGCGACCGACGCCGGGTTCACGCTCCACCTCGGTTCCACGGGTCGCGTCGAGATCGAACCGCTGAGCCGGGCGTCCGTCACGACCGACGGCGTGAGCGACTTGGAGCCCGTGGGCCGGGCACGCACGATCGTCGTCGACGGGCAGGCTGCACGCGTGCGGCGCGACGACTCGGGCACGCCGTGGATCGTGCGCACCCCGGACGGGAGCCTCGCGCTCGAACGCGGCGTGCTGAACTGGACGCACGCACCCGGCGGTCCTCTCGGCGCGAGTAGCTACGTCGAGCTCGCCGTGGGTCGCGCGTGGATCGCCGACGATCCGACCAACCTGCTCGCGCTCGGTCAACGCGCTTGGCTCGCGAATGGCCACGTGGTCGCCGCCGCCGCCGTCCTCGATGACGTGACGGAGGACGGACCCGCGCGTCGCATGGGCGCGTCGCAGCCGACGACGACTGGAGACGAACCCGCCGTCGTCGCGCCAGCGAACGTGTCGGGAACGCTCTCGTTCCCCGCGGGGCTAGAACCTCCGCCGAGCTTCCGGCTCACGCTGTTGCGACGTGTATCGCTGCCGGACGTGAGCGAACCCGAAACGACCGTGTTCGCTGGACGAGCGACGGCGTTCGCGCTCGAGAACGTGCGCGCTGGTCTCTACGACGTCTTCGTCGAAGCGGCGGGTTGCGCGGTCGCGCGCCAGCTCGGCGTCGACATCCAACGGGGACGACCCACCGTGCTCGCATTCGATCTAGAGCCCGCGCGTCGCGTGTCGGGGCACGTGCAGGACGCCGTGACCGGTGCGCCGATCGCGAACGCCGCGGTCGTCGCCGAGACGAGCCTGCCCGCTCAAGTCGTGCCCTTCGACGTGGACGTCGAGGCCGCGGGATGGCTGGCTGCGGCGCGCACGGATGAGGACGGAGCGTTCGTCCTCGACGGACTCAGCTCGGGCGAACTCGAGATCCGGATCACCGCGGAAGGCCATGCCGCGCGCTGGATTCGTGCGCTAGCGACCGAGATCACCGCGGGCCTCGGAACGATCGAACTGCAGCGCGGCGGCGCGGTTCGCGGCCACGTGTCGCGCTCCGACGGATCGGCTTGGCCGCGCGCGATCGTGATCGCGAGCCGCATGGGCTCAGGGACGCTCGGCGAACGGATGAGCTTCGCTTCGGCTCAGAGTGACGCGGTCGGCATGTACGAGATCACCGACCTGCCGCCCGGTGGCTACGTCGTCTTCGCGTTCGATCCCGCAGTCGGCGGAACACCGGCGACCCGCGAACTCACGATCCGCGGCACGGAGATCGTCGAGAAGGACCTCGGTCCGACCGAGCGTCGCACGCGCGTCGTCGGCATCTTGCGCGATGCAGCGGACCGGCCCCTCCCCGAGATGGATCTCATGCTCGGCCACGACGACGACGTGGGTGGCGATGTGACGACGTGGGTTTCCACGCGCACCATCGCGGACGGTTCGTTCGCGGTCGAAGGCGTCGAACCACGCAAGTACACGCTGTTCGTCGGGCGCGGGCTCGGGACCAGCTTCGCGATCGTCGGTGAACTCGACGTGCCGCTTGCACCCGAGATCCGTCACGACGTCACGCTGGCACCGGGTTCGGTCCGCGTGCGCGTCCTTGGCGTCGACGGCACTCCAGCCCACTCGGTGTGGATCATCGTCATGCGCGGCACGGATGACGAGTTCGTGGGGCGAGCACGGACCGACGCGTCAGGACTCGTCGAGGTTCAGGGCCTCGCAGCGGATGTCTACGCGATCACCGCGCACGATGTGCAGCCGGGTGTTGCCGCAGTGCGCGTCGACGCGATCGACGTGCGCCTGGAACCGCGCGACGTGACGCTCGCGTTCGTGCCGGGAGTCGAACTCCGGGTCCGCGTCGTCGATGCGAACGGGGCAGCGCGCGCTGGAGTCCACGTGCGCTTCACCGACGAACTCGGCGTGAAGTGGCAATTCTCGGCCGAGAGCACCACGCGCGCGGACGGCGTGCTCGTGGTCCCCGGCGCGCGACCGGGGCGCTGGCGCGTCGCCGTAGACGGTGCCGGGGAACAAGCAATCGACCTCGAGATCGGGCCACGGCGCGAACTCGAGTTCAGGACGATCGACAACGACACGTTGGAGGAACCACGATGAAGAACGGCAGTGTGCTCACAGTGCTCTTGGCAGCGGTTTGTGGAATCGGCGGAGGCCTGCTCGGTGCGCGCTTGGGTGCCACGCGCGGCGCGGAGGCCGCATCGACGAACGCGAGTGTCGCACCCGAAGCGCGCACAACACCCGCGATCGCGGCGCTCGAGGCACGCCAATCCGCGCTCGAGCGCGGCATCGAGGAGCTGCGCCTCGGCCTGGCGGACGTCGCCGCGCTTCAGCGTCGTGCTGTCTCCGAACGAGTGGAGGCTCCGACCACGGCTCGCGCGGAAACTCAGTCCAACCCGAAGACTTCCGCTGCGACCGGGATCGCTGCGACCATGGAGCGCATGCTCGCCGGCGATCTCGACTACGAAGCGGAACAAGCTGCGTGGAAGGAGATCGCCGACGCGGGCATGCTCGACGAACTCGTTGCGCGCATGGAAGAACGCGCGGCGGCGCGCGGCAACGATCCCGACGCGCAGACCGAACTCGGCAAGGCGTACCTGCAGAAGACCTTCCGCGCCGGCGGCGGCCCCGAAGCCGGCGTCTGGGCCACGAAGGCCGACAAGGCCTTCGACAAGGCTCTCGGTGTGGACGACCACCACTGGGAATCGCGCTTCCAGAAAGCCGTTTCGCTCTCGTTCTGGCCACCGATGCTGGGTAAGCAGACCGACGCCGTGAAGCAGTTCGAGACGCTCGTCGCGCAGCAAGAAGCCTCCGGATCGAAGTCGCAGGGCTACGCCGAGACCTACCTCTTCCTCGGGAACATGCACTTGCAGATGGGCGCGAAGGACAAGGCGCTCGCCGCGTGGAAGCAGGGTTACGCGCACTTTCCGAATCATGCGGAGCTCGCGAAGAAGCTCGCCGACGTGCAGTAGCGCGCGTCTCTGATTGACCCGCGGCCCGGCGTGTGCTCGGGTGCGCGACAATGGGTGCTTCCCCCACGGTCGTGCGCGCGTTCGGGCCGATGGCGGTCGAGAGCGAGCTGTGTGCGCGCCTACGGTCCGAGCGCGACCGCGTGCGCGCCGATCCGCGACTCCTGTCGAGTCCCCTCGTCGTCGTGACACCGTCGGACGGCCTGCGCGTGCATCTCGCGGGGCTCGCGGCACGCACCGTCGGAGCACTCGCGGGAGTTCGCTTCGTGACGGTCTCTCGATTGGCGCACGACATCCTGATGCGTGCGGGCGCACCGGCCGCACGCGGCGCGACGGCGGCCGACATCCTCGTCAACCGCGCGGCAAAGGCCTGTTTTCCAGGATCGAACGAGCGCTTCGCGGCGGCGGCGGCGACTTCGATCACGGACTTGCTCGACGCCGGACTCGACGCCGATTCCAGCGCGGCCGTCCTCGAAGCGCTCGCCGATGGCGCCGACCGGCCGCCGCTCAGAGCCTCCGCTCGTGACGCCGCCCTAGCGATCGTGCGTGGTTCCATCCGTGCGCGCGGATCGATCGACGGCGCGGGCGCGTGCCGCGTGTCCGATGTACTGGCGCGAGCCACGCGGGCACTGCGCGAAGCGGTCGACACCACGGGCGCGCGCGTGATCTGGATCCACGGCTTCACCGACGCGACGGGGATTCAGGCCGACTTCCTCGCGTCGCTCGCCGCTGCGCGGCCGATGACGATCTTCTGGGACGACGCGGCCACCGCGCTGCGGTATGGAGCGGCGTTGCGAGCGCGTTTCGGAATCGCGGATCGGTTCGCAGAGGCCAGCACTCAGCCGATCACGGCTGCATTTCGCGCGCGCGGCGTGGAGGCCGAAGTGCGTGAGGTCCTGCGCCGAGTGCGGCGACTGCTCGATGCCGGCGTCGAGCCCGAACGCATCGCACTCGTCGCGCGTCATATCGAACCGTACGGGTCCGCGCTGCGCACACACGCAGCGCGCCTCGCGATCCCCTTCTCCGGCGACGGCGCGCGCGGCCCCGCGTCGGCGCGAGGGCGACGTCTCGAGGCGCGCCTCGCACTGCTCCTCGATGCGCGGACGGCGACGCTCGAACGCTGGTTCGCGGCGCACGAGACGCGCACCACGGACGAGCTCGCGCTGAAGGTCGGCTTGCGCGCGTTGGGGGCCGGCCGCCTGGGAGACCTCGCGGATCTCGACGTCGGGCTAGCGCTCGGCGACCGTGTCGATCTGCGGCTCCCGATGCGCGTTGCGCGCGCGGATGAACGCGACACGACCGAGAGCGAAACGGAGAATGAGGCCGAACTGGAGTCGGAATCGGAGCGTGCCGAGGACCTGGAAGAGGCCGTGCCGCGCGGTGACGCGGACCGGAAACTGTCGCGTGCCGCAATCGAGTTCGCCGCGAATTCCGCCCGGAGTTTCGTGGCGCGCGAGGTCGACCCGCAGGCACCGACTCCGGCGTCGTTGCACGCAGCACGCATCGCCGTGCTCCTCGAGCATCTCGGGGCTGTGCGGAACGACGCGCTCACGCTCGCCGCGCACGACCTCGCGACGGACCTCGGCCCGGACTTCCGCGTCAACGCGCGCGAGTTCCACGAGGCCCTCGCGCGACGCGTCGAACTGGAGACCGCCGAGCCGCTCGGCGGACGCGGCGGCGGTGTCCTCGTCGCCGACGCGTCGACCGCGCGCGGGCGAGCGTTCGAACATCTCTTCGTGATGGGCCTCAACGCGGGCGTGTTCCCAGCGGCGGCGCGCGAGGATCCACTGCTCGCGGACGAGGCGCGTGCGCGCATTGCCGCTTGCCTGGCTGACCTCGCCCTGAAACGCGCTCGTGCCGAAGAGGAGCGCGCGGTCTTCGCTCAGCTCCGCGCTGCATCGAAACAGCTCACGTTGTCCTGGCTCGTCGCCGATGCCGACGACGCGATCCTCGCGCCTTCACCTCTGCTCGATGCGGCCGGAATCACCACGCCGGAGACGATCGCACTCGCACTCGGACCGATCGAGCGCGCCGCGGATGTGGCGCAGCCGCTCGTCGAACACGCACAGATCGCGGCGCGCGACGGAACCGCGGCGGAAGCGCAGCACGTGCTCGAACTCGCGCTCGCAGCGGCTCGCCGCACACACGGGCTCGATGCATCCGCCGCGCGACCGATCGCCGCCGCGCGAGCCGCGACCGTCGCTGAGCTCGATCGAGCTCCAGGACCGGCCGAACCGTTGGGTCCCTACTTCGGCGCTGTCGGCCGCGCGCGTCTCGGAGCCCGCATCAAGCGCGAGTTGGCCGTGA
>JAYTBY010000381.1:0-1693 GCA_043736755.1 Planctomycetota bacterium
TCACGTTCCCGTCGCGCGTCGTCGAGGGTGTGGCGAGCGTGGCGATCGATGTGCACGAGCTCGCGATGCTGCTCGAAGGTGTGGACTTCGAGCGTGGAAAAACCTCGACGCGATGGGAGCCACCGATGCACGCTCGACCGGGGTGATCGTCGCGCAAGTTCCGGACCAGGAATTTGTGCGCGCGCACTCCCGGATCGCACGGTTGCCGCTTGCGCGGATCGACGACGCGATCATGATGCGCAGGCGTGAGTGATTCGGCGGATCGCGGATCGGACGAGCGAGGTGAGGTACTCGACGTGCTGCGCTCGTTGATGACCGAGGGCCGCGACGACGATGTGGTCTCGTTGGTGTCTAAGCTGGTCGCGAGCAACACCGAGCTCGCCGTGCGTGCGGCGCGCGTCGACGAGCTTGCCGCACGCTCCGAGAAGCTGACCACGCGCAACGTGGAGCTCGAGAAGCAACTCGAGAAACTGCTCGCGCGCTTCAAGAAGAACGAGACGGTCTCGAAAGCACAGCTCGTACTGTTCGCCGACGCGATCCGGAGAGGCGAGGCGGGTGATGTCCTCGCCGACGGAGATCCGCGCGTCGACGCCAACGACAAGCTGCGCGACCGGGCTCGACGATCCGTTCGATCCAGAGACCAAGCCGCCGCCCGAGCGACCCACCGGTCGGAAGCCCGCATCCCCCCATCTGCCTCGGATCCCAAATCCCATCCTCGTACCCGCCTCGGAGCGCTCCTGCCCGCGCTGCGGTCAAGAGCGCGCGTGTATCGGCCACGACACCACCGAGATCATCGACCTGATTCCGGCGCAGGTGATCGTTCGCCAGGACAAGCGCGAGAAGCTCGCGTGTAAGGAGTGCGAAGCCGAGGTCGTGCGCGCCCCACTCGGCGACAAGATCGTCGAGGGTGGCAAGTACGGCGACGCGCTCGTGATCGACATCTTCGTCGGCAAATACGGCGATGGGCTACCACTCAACCGTCAGCGCGAGCGCTATCGGCGGATCGGCCTCGACATTTCGGTCGCGACGCTCGTGGATCAGATCCGGTGGTCGACGGATCTGCTGCGGCCGCTATGGCGTGCGGCGGTCGCCGAGTGCATCGCCTCCGTGGTGATGCACCTCGACGCGACCGGCCTGCCGGTGCTCGATCGCTCGGCCCCGAGTGGAAAGCGCATCGGCTCGTTGTGGGGATATGTTGGCGACGATGTCGCCGCGTACGTCTACACGTCGACGGGGAAAGCACGAGGCCAGAAGCTCGGGGAGATGGGCCCCGAGGAGATCCTCGCGATGCGCGAGGGCTTCACGGTCGCCGATGCCTCGAGTCTTTTCGATGCGAGCTTCGCATCGCGACCTACGCTGATCGAGTGCGGCTGCAATATGCACGCACGCCGCTACTTCGTGAAGGCGCTCGATGTGGGCGATACGCGCGCGGCGCTGCCGATCGCCGCGTACAAGAAACTCTACGAGATCGAAGAAGAGATCCGGGGCCACGATCCCGATCAACGGCTCGCCGTACGACAACAGAAGAGTCGCCCGGTCTTCGATGAGCTCGTGGCGTGGGCGAAGGTCCACCAGCCCTTCGAGGCGCCGTCGAGCAAGCTCGGCGAAGCGCTTCGCTACCTGCTCAATCATCACGTCGCACTCGGCCGCTTCCTCGAAGCCGGTGTCGTCCCGATCGACAATGGAGCGGTCG
>JAYTBY010000382.1:0-8377 GCA_043736755.1 Planctomycetota bacterium
CGTTCGAGCGGCAGATTCGTCGTGTATGGAATCGACGTGCCGGGCATGTGGTCGTAGCCGGTCGTCGAGACGAACTTCGCGCTCGGGGACGGCACCGCCATCTCGGCGATCGTGCGAAACGACACGCCGCGCCAACGGTTGTCCATGCGACTCCACGTCGTCACGCAGTGGAAATCGGAGACGTCTTCGGCTTGCGGCAACGCGAGGAACTGCTCCCACGTGAGCGTGAACGGACTCGCGCACGCACCCAGAACTTCGAGCTTCCATTTCGCGAGCTCGATCTCGGGAACGTCGCCCAGGTCGAGCACGGGCCAGTTCTTCACCAAGCGCTGACCAGTCGGAAGTTGCGGCATTCCGTGGCGATTCTCGGGGCCCGATCCGTCGGGCGCGCGGCCCGCGAAGCGCACGTCGAACGTCCCCGGCTTCAGGCGCTTCATGCGCTCGATGTACGCGATCCGCTTCGCGACGAGATCGTCCTGCATGCTCATTCGATCTGTTCCTCTTCACTCACCAGACGTGGAGCCCGAGCATACGCGCGTAGAGCAGGAACAGGACGAACAGCAACGCTCCGTGCACGAGCAACGTCGGCAAGAAGACCGGAAGGGCGCCCGCCGCCTGGTGTGTCTTCGAGACACTGCGGGTCATGAGCCTCTGCGCGACGAGATAGAAGCCGCCGAACATCCCGACGGTCGTCACCATCGCGAGCCCGACCTTGGTCCAGTTCGAGAACGAGGAGACGAGGACTTGTCGCCAGAGCCAGTCCTTGGCCACGCCCAGAACGAGCATGGCCTCGGCCGCGATCAGGCCGCGGTGGAGGGAGCGCACGAACCCGCGCGATCCGCCGGATCGGAGCGTCTTCTTCACCGGATTCGCGGCGTTCGCGGGGAAAGGTCGGTGGTTCTGTCGAGGCGGGCACTCATGAGTACCGCGCAACGTAGGGTCCGCGCGCGCTCCGAACCAGCGCGGTGCCTGGACCTCGCGCGTCGCGCGGGGCAAACTGCGTCGGGCGTCGCTTGCGCCCGCGCATGACGGATACCACACGCCCCCGCCGTTCGGTCTGGAAGAAGATCCTCGGCGCGTTGATCCTGACGATCGCGCTGCTCTTGCTCGTGGTCGAGCTGGCGTCGTATCGCGCGGACGCCGTGCTCGCCAAGCGCGCAGCGACGCCGGGCTACAAGGCTCCCGAGAAGATCGAGGATTTCGACACGTGGGATCGCCTTGCCCACTTGACGCTGGAGTACGGGAATCCGAAGCGCGGGCTCGAGCAGACGGGCGCTCGGACCGAGCCGCATCCGTATCTCGGATATGCGTTGATCCCGAAGTACCGCACGTCGAAGGAAGCGACGCAGCAGGTCACGCACAACTCTCTCGGCTTCCGGGGTAAGGAGACGACGTGGGAGAAGCCGCCCGGCGTCTATCGCATCGTCACGACCGGCGGGTCGAGCGTGTACGGTCAAAGCGAGTCGAGCGACGCCGCGGTGTGGTCGCAGGAGCTCGAGGAGATCATCCAAGCCGAGCGTCCGGGTTTCCGCGTCGAAGTCGTGAACCTGGGTGTGATGGGCTGGTCGACGCACGAGATGCTGATCAACCTCGCGGTGCGAGGACTCGATCTGTCGCCCGATCTCGTGATCGTCTACGAGGCGATCAACGACATGCGCTGCGCGCTGTACACGCCCGGTGGTCCGGTGCAGCACGACAACACGCAGTGGCGCGACGCGTGGCGGGCCGATCGACCCAGCGCGATCGAGAAATTCGCGGCGAAGAGCCGCACGTACCTCGTCATGCGTCGCTGGTTCACCAACTACACTGCACAGCGGGTCGATCTCGGCTACTACGCGATCAAGAACTACAAGACGGACTTCGGTGACCTCGATCCGTACTTGCACGCTCCGAATCCGGTTCCCCAACTCGGGTTCGCGAACACCCGACGCAACTTGACGAACATCGTGGCGGTGTGTCGCGCGCGCGGTGCGCAAGTCCTCTTCGCGACGCAAGCGCTTCCGCGGTGGCATCTCGGCGGCCGCGCGTCGGCCGGGGAGCAAGTCGCCGGGTTCGAGCACGTGCTCGAGATCCAGCGAGCGCTCGGGCGTGAACTCGACGTTCCGCTCGTCGAGTCCGGAGCGAAGGTGGAGGCCGTGGTCGAGGCCGAGATGCGCGCCAAGATCGATGACTCCGTCGCCGCGAATCCGGGTCGCGCGCGCGCCGACATCGAAGCCGAATGGCGTCGTCCGGGTCGCCGCGACGTGCTCTTCTTCCATGAGGTCCACCCGAACGACTCTGGATCAGAACTCATTGCGCGCACGATCGCGGACTACCTGCTGGCGTCGCCGCTCATTCCGCGCTGAGGAGTTCGACAGTCGATCGTTCACACGCCCGCGAATCAGCCGCGGCGCGAACGGTCACTTCGGCGCGTCGTCCGGCACGAACGGCATGTGCGGCAAAGCACGCCACGGCGCGAGTTCGGCTTCGAGCCGACTCCGAACCTCGGGCTGGGTCGCGCTTTGGTCGCGTGATTCCGCCGGATCCTCGAGCACGTCGTACAACGCCGACTTCGACGCGTCGGGATCGTCGACGTACTTCCAGCGACCGTCGAACACGGCCCAGCTCGTGCCGTCGGCGCGCTCGACGCCGAACACGCTCGTGCGCACGGGTGACGGCGCACCTCGGACGAGCGCGGACCACGCGCTGACTCCGTCGCGCTGCTCATCCGTCGCGAGCGCGACGCCCAACGCTTCGCACACCGTCGGCACGATGTCGACGGCGTTCACGCTGACGCGCGATCGCCCCGGCGAAATCGTCCCCGGCCACGAGAGAATCGCCGGCATCCGCAACGCGCCCTCGTACACCGAGCCTTTCGCGCCGCGCAGAGTCCCGTTCGAGCCGCCGTATCCGAGTGGCGCGCCGTTGTCGCTCGCGAAAAGGACGAGCGTATGGCCGCGGATCCCCGCGTGATCGAGCGCATCGAGCACGACGCCGACCCCGCGATCGAGTTCGTCGACGAGCAATCCATAGGCGCGACGCACAGGATCCGTTCCCAGGACCTCGTCGATGGAACGACCCGGCGGCACCGAAGTCGGCGCATGCGGCGCCGTGAACGCGACGTGCAAGTAGAGGGGCTTCGTCGGATCGCGCTCGCGAATCGCACGCGCAGCCTCGGTCGCGAGGAGCCGGGTCGCGTGCCCTTCCTCGACCGCCGGGGATCCAGCACGCCACCAATCCGGGTTCTTGCCCCGCGCGTGCGTCTGGTAGTCGATCCATCCGCCGAGCACGCCGACGAACTTCTGGAACCCACGCTGCAGCGGGCGCAACGATTCGCTCGCGTGTCCGAGGTGCCATTTCCCGACGAGTTCCGTCGCGAAGCCAGCCGCGGCGAGCGTCTCGGCCAGCGTCGGCGCGTCGAGTCCGAGCCCGCCGACGTCCCTGGCTGAAATGTTGCGCAAGAGGCCGAGACGCGCCGGCGCGCGACCGGTGAGCAGCGCCGCGCGCGCGGGCGTGCACAGCGGCGCCGTGCGGAACTGCTCGAGCACGAGCCCGCTCGCGGCGAGTGAATCGAGATGCGGCGTCAGGAACGGACTCGTCGCGAGCCCGCTCCAACCGACGTCGCCCGCACCCAGGTCGTCGGCCAGGATCACGACGATATTTGGACGCGCGGGCGGCGGCGGTTCGCTGCACGCCGCGAGCGCGAGGAACGCCGCAAAAGCAGCCGGGAACGACATCAGGAGGCGCGCAGGGGCGAACTTCAACGCGGAACTTCCAACGGCGTCGGAGCATACCCGTAGCGCACACGACGCGTGCAGGATCGCACGACCGATCTCGCGCTCAGTGCTTGCCGCGCTCGCCGCCGACGGGCACGTTGTTCGCAGTCGGGGCACACTGTCTTCGCCCTTTTCGAGTGCACACCATCCTCTCCCACCTGCGCGCCCTCCTCGTTCTCACCGCATCGATCCTGGCGAGCTGCGGCTCGGATTCCAGTTCGGCCACGCCCCGTTCGAGCGGACCGGGCCTCGTCTTCGAGAACGCGAAAGCGTCGCGCCCCTACTTTCACGACTTCGGTGATCGATTGTGGGGCGAGCGGATCGAGCACACGTACCGCCTCGTGAACCGCGAAGGACGCACCGTCGTCCTGCAGGATCTGCTCCCCGACTGCGGCTGCACGCAGCCGCAGGCGGCAGTCGTCCTCCCCGATGGATCGCGCGTCGATGGCGGAATCGAGACGCGCTCGATCGGCCTAGCAGTGCCAGCCGGCGCGACGCTCGAAGTGCGCATCGGGCTCGACACGACGCGCGTCGAGCGACCGAACCAGCACAAGCTCGCACAAGTGCGACTGCGCTGCGATTCCGACGTCACACCCTATCTGACCTTCGAACTCCACGTGCTCGTGAAGCGCGCGTTCCGCGCCGCACCGACCGAAGCCGTGCTCAAGGACGTGCCGCAATCCGCGGGGAAGCGTGTGCGTCTGGACGTCACCACCGAGAACACAGGTGACGGTTCGAGGATTCGCGGCATCGAGGCCGTCGAGGGTCCCTTCCACGCCGAGCTCGCCGAAACGAGCGCCGGTGCGGAGAGCCTGTGGGTGCTCATCGTGAGCGCCGATCCGGGTTCGAACCTCGGACCCCACTCGGGCAAGATCGTGTTGGGCACGACGCGCGACGACGGGACCGGCGTCGGTCAGCACTTCGAGGTGCAAGTGCGCGCGGTCGTCGTCGAGGACTGCGTGATCGATCCGCGCGTGCTCGCGATCTCGCGCGAGAAGGGCGCGGCAACGATGGCCAACGTGATCGCGCTCGTGCCGGGCGCCATGATCGGCGTGAAGCGCGTCAGATTCGAGGGCGGAGCATCGACGATCCTGCGCGCGGACCATGAGGCCGATTCCCCCGACACGGACGGACGAGCGTCGCGCTGGCGGCTCGCGATCCGCGCCGAGGGCGAGCTTCCGCGCGAGGCGTTCTCGGGACGCTTGATCGTGGAACTCGACGACCCGGCGCTGCCTTTCATCGATGTGCCGTATGCGGCACCACCGCGCTGAGCGCTTCGTTCACGTGCTCGCGCGCCCAGCGCTTTCGATCAGCCGAGGAGCGAAGCGTACGGCCCATCGTCCTCGATCCGCACGGTGACCACGACGTGGCCTGACCTGGAGCGGAACACCGCGTTGTGCGGGAAGACCTGGTCCAACCCGTTCCACGCGGGGCTCGGCGGGTCACGCTGATCGGGCACGGCGAGCGCGGTCGGCAGCCGGATCTCGTACATGCCGTTCTCGGCCGTCACGTAGGAACGACGGCGCGACAGCGCTCCGAAGTCACCGACGTCGTCGAACGGGATGTAGCGCAGGGCCACGATCACTCCGTCGGCGACGACCCAGTCGTAGAAGCCCGTCCAGTAGTCGGGCGACGACTCCCAGGTCTTGTTGGCGAACGACTCGCCCTCGATGACCAGGGTTCGCACGTCGATGTCTTCGATCTCGACGACGCGCACTTCGTCGCGGAGGACGAACGCGAGGAAGCGCAAAGGCAGAGGAGTTGTCACGGATGCGACCGAGCTTTCGACGCACAGTTCGCGGAGATATCGGTCCGGCGCTCGAATACGGCCTTCACCGATCAGCGCACGATCTTGGCGAACCGCGCTTTGCCCGTCTGCACGAGCAGCGGCAAGTCGGCTTCCGAGTACGAGCGCACGGGGTCCGCGACGACCGCGCCGTTCACTTTGACCGCATTTTGCTGCACCAAACGGCGCGCGTCGGAGTTCGTGCTCGCGAGCTTCACCGCCGCGAGCAGATTCGCGAGCGGCAGTGATTTTCCCGCGTGTCCGCTGGGCCAACGGCGTTCCTCGACGTCTCCCGGACCCTCGCCACGTGCACGGCGCTCGTACTCGTCGCGCGCCGATCTCGCTGCGTCGGCGCCGTGGAAGAAGCCCGTGATCTCCGTCGCGAGGCGCAACTGCGCGTTGCGGTGGTCTCCGGCGAGAAGCGTCGCGACTTCGGCCTCGGGCACCAGGGTCAAGAGCATGTACCAGTCGCCGAGCGCCGTGTCCGGCACCGTCTTCACGACCTTCTGGAACATGTCGAACGCGGGCTCGAGGAAGCTGATCGCGTTGCCGTAGCTCTTGCTCATCTTCCGGCCGTCGGCGCCGTTCACGAGCGGCATCGTGAAGCAGATCTGCCCGACTTGGCCTTCTTGCGCCTGGAGATCGCGTCCACGCAGCAAGTTGAAGAGCTGGTCCGTGCCGCCGAGTTCTAGATCGCAGCGGATCATCACGCTGTCCCAACCCTGCATGAGCGGATAGAGCAGTTCGTGCACGCCGATCGGCTCACCCTCCGACATCCGCTTCTCGAACGTGTCGCGCTCGAGCATGCGCGCCACCGTCGCGCGGCCGAGCAAGCGCAACACGTCCTCGAAGCGCATCGAATCGAACCATTCCGAGTTCCGTCGCACCTCGGTCCGCGACATGTCGAGCACCTTGCCGGCTTGGTCGACGTACGTGGCGAGGTTCTTGTCGATGTCCGCGCGAGAGAGCGGCGGTCGCAACTTGTTGCGCCCCGACGGGTCGCCGACCATCGCGGTCGCGTCGCCGACGATCAGGACGATCGTGTGACCGAGCTGCTGAATCGCGCGCAACTTCATGAGCTGAACCGCGTGACCGACATGCAAGTCAGCACTCGTCGGATCCATGCCGAACTTCACGCGCAGCGGACGACCAGACGCATGGCTCGCGGCAATGCGCGCTTCCAGTTCGGTGGCATCGATCAGGTCGACAACACCGCGCCGGAAGACCGCGAGTTCGTGTGCAACGCGCGGATTCGTGTCCGTGATCTCCATGAGGGAAAAGAGTGTCGCGCGCATTGGCTCGCGATCAAGGGTGGCTCGCGATCAGGGGTGGCTCGCGATCAGGGGACGGCCGCAGTCACGGGTCGGCGGCGATCACCGGTCAGCCGCGATCAAGGGCCAGCGAAGTTCGGACGCAAACTGCGTGGCAAGACCGGCTCGCCGCGACGCTGATCGACACGGCGTCCCTGCGCACGTTCTTCGAGCCAATTCGCCCAGGCCGCGCCGTCGGCCCCGCCACGCGCGTCGGGTGCGAGCCAGCGCAGAGCCGGCGCGAGCTTCTCCGCACGCGCGACCTCGGCCAGGTCCGTGGCGAGCGGCGCGAGATCGTCGAGTACCAGATCGCGGTCTTCGCGTCGCACGCGCAGCGCGATCTCGAGCAAGTCCTCGGCCCGCGCATCCGGCTCGAGCGCCGCGGCCTGGAGTTCGCCCGGCGCCGCCGGGCCGAGCCCGAGGAGACTCCCCGTGAGCAGCACGAGTTCGCCGTCGCGCACGTCGATACGCTGCGCCGGAAGCGCGCGCTCACCGACGCGAACGGACCCGGACCGCAATCGCAGCTGGGCCGTGAGCCTCAGGGCGCGCGCGTCGGCCGGTAGTTCGAGCAGCACCGCCGCGAGGTCGACCGTGCCGACGCCCGCGGCCGGGATCTCGACCCGAGCGAGCTCATCGAAGGAACGCGTCTCCGCACCCTGGCTCGACAGGCCGCGCGCATCGATCGTGAAGGCCGTGAACACCACGGTCGCGGGTCCCGGCACGAGTTGGCGCGCGACGCCGTCCTTCGAGCGTGCCGCCAAGCGAACGAGGCACGTTCCGGCGCCAGGCTTGCCCGGATCCGCGGACCAAACGCACTCCATGCGCAGGTCGAGTCCCTGCAGCGCCTCGCGGCCATCGATGATCCGCTCGTACGCGCGCGCGAGATCGAGTGCTGCTCCGGTTGGTTGCATGGCGAAGAGTCGCGCGAGCACGGCTTTGGCGAGCATCACGTCGTCGTCGCTGAGCGCTGCCCCCAGCGCGAGCAGCGCCGGCTCGAGTCGCGGTTCGACGCGCGTATCGAGAAGACGCGCCGCCTCGTCCGCATGCTCGCGTGCGGAACCGCGTGCGCCGAGTTGGCGGATCTCGGCCGCAGCAGAGCGTGCTTCGCCGTCGTCACCGTCGCGCAACGCAGCGTCGAGTCGCTCGATCGCGCGCGCGACCGAGAGCTCGCGCTCTCCGTCCTCGGTACTCGCGCAACCGACGAACGCCAGCATGGCGAATGCCCCCGCCGCGAGGGAACCCGGAACGAACAGACGGCGCGGCACGAACAGACGGTGCGGCACGGGACGAACCCGCGCCGCCCTGACCGCTGGCTGACGCACAACGCCGTCCACGGACCCACGCACCGAGGCGCGCAGGACCTCGTTCATCAGGTCGGCTCTTCCACCGGGGTAGCCTCGGTCGACGGAGCCTCGACCTTCGCCACTTCGGGCTTCGGCTTCTTTTCCTTCTTCGGCTTCGGCTCAGGCGGCGCTTCCGCGCCCTCGACCGGCACCGGCGGCGCTTCGGCCGCGAGCTTCAGGATG
>JAYTBY010000383.1:0-8376 GCA_043736755.1 Planctomycetota bacterium
CGAGTCCGCTCGAAGCGGGCGCTGCTGTGTCGAGGTCCAGCGGCGAGCACGCGCGCCGAACGAAGAGCGCGGCGACGAGCAGGCCGACGAGCAGCACGCTATGGAGCACCGTGCGTCGCAATCGCGGGGGCGGATCCGTGCGGGACGACGAGCGCTCACTCACGCAAGCCAGCAGAAGCTCTCGACGAACGGAGCACAAGCGACCTCGCTCCATCGCGCGTCCACGGAGAACTCGTCTAGTCCGCTCGCGCAGCTCGGGTTCCACGACTAGGGTGCGCGCCCCCATGAGCCGTCACGACCCTCGCCTGCGCATCGATCTTCCCGCACAACCGATCGATCGGTTCACAGGACCGGTCGGGCGCATCCTCCATATCGAGGCCGCGAGCGGGATCGTTCTGCTCGTCTGCACGATCGCGGCGCTCGCGCTGTCGAACTCGCCCGCGGCCGGTGCGTTCCTCGGCTTCTGGGAGACGCCCGTGCGATTCGGGTTTGGCGGCGCGCAAGTCTCGCACTCACTCCAGCACTGGGTGAACGACGGCTTGATGGCGATCTTCTTCTTCGTCATCGGCCTCGAGGTGAAGCGCGAGCTCGTGCACGGCGAACTGCGCGAAATCCGTCGCGCTGCGCTGCCGATCGCGGCGGCGCTCGGAGGCATGGCGGTTCCAGCCGGGCTCTACCTCGCGTTCGTGAACGAAGGTCCGAACGCACGCGGATGGGGCATCCCGATGGCGACGGACATCGCGTTCGTCGTCGGGTGCATGGCCGTCCTCGGACGACGCATTCCGAGCGGGTTGCGCGTCCTCCTGCTGACGCTCGCGGTCGCGGACGACATCGGCGCGATCCTCGTCATCGCGATCGGCTACACGGACCAGATTCACTTCGGACCGCTTGCCGTCGGCGCGGCTGGTATCGCTGCGATCGCCGTGTTGTCGCGGCTCGGCGTGCGCAGCTTCCTCGTCTACGTGCTGCTCGGAATCGTCGTGTGGGTCGGCTTCTACGCATCCGGGGTTCACGCGACGATCGCGGGCGTGATCCTCGGCATCCAAACGCCGGCTAAGACGTACTTCTCCAGTGATCGGTTCGCGCGATTGCTCGAGAGCGCGCGCGAGGTCTTTCGCGGCGGGGATTGGGAGTCGAGCGCGCACCGCGCCGAAAAAGTCCGCGCGCTCCAGCACGCCGCGCGCGAGACGATCTCGCCGCTCGAGTACTTGGAGTCGCTGCTCCACCCGTGGGTCGGCTTCGTGATCATGCCGCTCTTCGCGCTGGCCAACGCGGGCGTCGTCGTGACGGCGTCAGGGTTCTCGGATCCGGTCGCGATGGCCGTCGGCGTCGGGCTCCTCGTCGGGAAACCGGTAGGAATCGTGCTGTTTTCGCTCATCGCGGTCCGTGTCGGCATCGCAGTGCTGCCCACCGGAGTCGGTTGGCGTCAGATGATTGGAGCAGGATTCCTAGCCGGCATCGGCTTCACGATGGCGCTCTTCATCGCGGGGCTCGCGATCTCCGGGCCTTCGCTCGACGCCGCGAAGGTCGGCATTCTCGCTGGATCCGCGGTCGCAGCGACGATCGGGATGTTGCTGCTCGCGCGACCCGCGCGTGGCACGAACGAAGTGCAAGCCTGAGTTCTCAGCACGATCGCGTTCGCAACTCGGACTGGCGACCGCGATCACGCGCCGCAACGAAGTAGCGAAGCAGTGCCCCGGGAACGAAGCGGCCGCGCTTCGCACGAGGCGGAGCGCGGCCGTTACCCCAAGCGAATCGTTCAGAGGCCCGCGGGCAGGATCACGACGTCGCGCACCGCGCCGCCGCCGATCGCGCCGAGCGAAGTCGTCGCGCCCGTGCTCGTGTTCACCGAGTAGAGCGTCGAACTCGAACCACCCGTTGGCGTCAGCGCGAGGAAAGCGCCGCCGAACGCCGTGATGTCGAAGCCGGCCAGGTCACCCGTGTCCACGCCCAGCGCGCCGACCGTGAGGAGCGAACCGGAGTTCGGACTTGTCGGGTTCGCGTTCACGCTGCCTTGCGTCACGAGGATGTCGAGACTCGAGTCGATGCCGAACATCGTCGTCTGCGTCGCGCCGCCGAAGTTGCGGTCGTAAGCGACCGCGACCTCGCGCGGGATCGCTGCGGCGTTCACATCGCCCGCGGCGTACGCGAGGTTCGTGTCGGCCATCGCCAAAGCACCCGTGTTCGGATTCAGGCGCAAATTCTGGCCCGATTCCGTCACGAGACGCACGCGGTCGACCGTCGGGTTGAAATCGACGCCGACTCCCGAACCGACGAGCGTCGGCGTGAACGGAACGCCGATCGCGATCGCGACGCCGGTCATGCGGTTGATCGAGTAGAGCTGGTTCGTGCTGCCCACGCCGACGATTCCGCCGGTCGCGGGACGCGCGTCGATGCCGAGCAGCGTCTCGCCGCTCTGCAGGCCCGTGATGTTGACCGTCGTCGTCGCGGCGGGCGTGCCGATCGCGAACGAGACGAGTTGGTTCGTCGTCGACAGAGCGAGAGCGCGCGAAACGCTCGGATGATCCGCGGCCAGCGCGCGCAGCGGAGCACCCGCGATCGGGAGCACGTTCGACATCGCGCCCGTCGCGAGGTTCACCGTCGCGAGGCTCGAGCTCGCGCCCGCCGGCGCTGTGAACGACGCGAACGCGCCGCCGAATGGCGTGATGTCGAAGCCGACCGAATCCGAGGTGTCCGTGCCCAGCGCGCCGACCGTCGTCAGCGATCCGCTGTTCGGGCTGTTCGGCGTCCCGCCGATGCTGCCTTGCAGTACGAGGACGTCGCGCGCGGCATCGATGCAGTAGAGCGTCGTGCTCGTCGTCGCGGCGAAGTTGTTCGTGTACGCGGCTCCAGCGATGCTCGGCGCGATGCCGAAGCCCGCGTCACCGATGGCGTACGCGACGGACGTGTCCGTTCCGGCGATCGCACCCGTGTTCGGATTCAGGCGCAGATTCTGGCCCATATTCGACACGTTGCGGATGCGATCGGGGATCGGGTTGAAGTCGAACCCGAACGCTGTCCCAGCAAGTGCTGGCGTGAACGAACCACCGACGGCCGTGGCGGCTCCGGTCGTGCGATCGATGCGGTACACGATGCTCGCGCTGCTCAGCGCAAGCAGGTCACCGGTCGCCGGACGCACGTCGAGACCTTCGATCGTCTCAGTCGGCGCGAGGCCCGTGATCGCGACGTCGGCGAGCAAGACGCCCGGACGACCCGCGTTGAAGCTGACGAGGCGATTGCCTGCCGTCGCGCCGTACATGCGCGGTTGAACCGGAGCGCGCACTGCGATGTCACGCACGCGCGTGCTGCCGCCGATGGTGCCTTGTAGCGTCGCCGCGCCCGTCGCGAGGTTCAGCGTGTAGACCTTCGACACGGACTCACCCGAGAGGTTCATCACCGCGAACGCGCCGCCGAAGGGCGACACGTCCATGCCGACGAATCCCGTCGTGTCGACACCGAGCGATCCGATCGTCGTCAGCTGGCCACCGTTCGGGCTGGGCGTGCCGTTCGGTCCGCCGACCATGACGAGCGTGTCTCGGTTCGAATCGATCCCGAACAGCGTCGTGAGCGTCGCTCCCGCGAACGCGTTCGTGTACGCACACGCGGCGACGGACGGGTTCACGCCGACGGCGACATCACCGGCCACGTAGGCGAGGGACGTGTCTTGCAGGACGACAGCACCCGTGTCCGCATTGAGGCGCAGGCTTTGGTCGGCGTTCGTGACGACGCGAAGGCGGTCGGGCACTGGGTTGAAGTCGAGGCCGATCGCGCGACCGTTCAAGATCGGGGAGAACGGACCGGCGCCGTTCGGAATCGCGATTCCCGTTGCGGGATCGATCACGTAGACGCGACTGAACGTGCTGATGCCGACGAGTTCGCCCGTGGACGGACGAACATCGATGCCGACGAGCGTTTCGAAGGGCGCGAGGCCCGTGATCGGCGTGCTGGACTGCAGCGTGCCGGGCGAACCGACGTCGAAGGACACGATTCGTGCTCCGCGAGCTTCGAGTCCGATGAGGTTGCCTTGCGCCGACGCTGTGGCTGCAAGGCTGAGTCCGGCGACGAGGAGACCGGTGAACCGTCGTGTGGTGAGCATGGCGCGTGCCTAAAGGGGATTCGGGGACCTGAGACCCCTTTGCTACGGAGCTCCCCCTCGAGTCGGATCCGCATGATCGGCCTCGAATTCACGACGAATTCGTTCGAAACCGTTCGCGGCTCGTGATGGCCACGCGCTGGCGAACAGAGTTTGGAGAATCACGAGTCCGATGCGACCGGTCGTTGCGTAGGACGGTCGCCACGGACGGGGCGCGCGGGCAGGCTCCGCGCCACCCGCCGCGACTCCGATCAGGTCATGCTCGGACGTCGGGGGCCGTCGTCCGTGAGCGCGGGGTCTCGCGCTTCGTCCGCGGCACTTCTTGTCGCTCGCCGCGAGCCCGACGAGAGAGGTCCGCGCGACTCGCCCTCAGCCTTCGACCGACGGGCCCGGATGCTCGGGCCAAAGGTTCTCACGACGAGTCGCCATCTGCTCGTAGATCCGGCGCACGAGTTCTTCCTCCCCGAGGATCCCGATGGCGTCGACGTTGATCTGGCACACGGCGCACACGGGGCGTTCTCCGCGGTAGCTCATGATGTCGGTCGCCATGAGGACGACGTCCTCGAGCCCGTACCTTGCCGCGTCGAGCGCGATGCCGTTCTCGTCGAAGCCGAAGAAGTGCTTCACGTCGGCGGGCGTGCGTCGACAGAGGAAGCAGCGATCGTGCTGGCCTGAACGATCGAGCGCCGCGAAGTACTCGTGGAAGTGCTCGTCGATGCGGCTCACGTGAGGACACCCTCCGCGAGACGCTCGACCGAAAGCGGCTCGTCACCGCGATCCGCGACGCGGTAAACGAGCGTCACGATGCGTGCGCCGAGCGCGGGCTTCAGCGCCGCGATCTCGGCGGAAAGACCGACAAATCGCGTTGTTCCGTGCGGCACGATCACCGCGGCGACGCCGACTCCGCCGCTGGTGCGCGCGACCGCGCGCACCAGCGTTCCGGCATGCCGTGCCGTCTCGACGATCTCGTCGCCGACGAGTTCCGCAGCTCCGGTGCGCATGTGATCGATGGCACAATCGACGAGGGCGTCGTCGTGCAGTCGATCGAGATCGGGCTCGATCGCGCGGTCCCACACGGCTTCGCCTCGGCCCGATTGGATCAACGCCGCGTTCGGTTGCACGTGACGGAAGTGGAACGCGAGGAAGCGATCGGCCACGCGATAGGTGCCGCGCCGCGAGCGCAACGGATCGGGATCGGTCAGCGGCACTTCGCGCTCGACGAGCTGCAAGTCGCGCAACGTCGTGAGGTACTTGTTCGCGGTGGGGGAGTCGACGCCGACGGTCAGTGCGACGTCACCGAGCTTCTCTGCGCCGCGCGCGACGGCCGCGAGGATCGAGTTGTAGGTTGCCGGACTCGTGAGCTCGGCGCGCAGGAGGAAGTTGACCTCGTCGAAGAGGTAGCCCTCGGGTCGCAGAACTTCGCGCAACGTGTTCTCGCGCAACGATCGCACCGGATCGAATCGGCGCAGATACGCGGGCATCCCGCCCAGCATCGCGTAACCGAGCACGCGCTCGCGTAGCGGCCACGCGCCGAAGAAGCGCAGCGCATCGGGCGGACGCAACGGCTCGAGTCGACGTTGTCCCGTGCGACGGCCGAAGAGCGGCGACGTCTCGGCCAACACTTCGTTCTCCATGAACGACACTTGGCTGCCGCACAGGACGAGCATGAGCTTCGACGACTTCGCGCGCGTGTCCCAGAAGCGCTGAACGATGGACGGCAGACCTTTCGTCGCTTCGCACAAGTAGGGGAACTCGTCGAGCACGAGGACGAGCGATTGCTCGCGCGCGCGCTCGGCCGCGAAGCTGAGCGCCGAACCCCAATCGGGGAACTCGACATTCGCCGCGAGGGGATCGTTGAGTCCCTCCGCGAGCGCATCACGGAACGCGCGCAGGTTGTCCTTCTCACGCACCTGCGCGGCGAGGAAGTACACGGCGCGGCGACCGCGACAGAACTGCTGGAGCAGCTCCGTCTTGCCGACGCGGCGGCGACCGTAGAGGACGAAGAGCTCGGGCCGGTTCGAGGCGCCGAGTTCGGTGAGGACGTCGAGTTCGCGTGCACGGCCGAGGAACATGTCGGGAGTATACCGGCCAGTATAATAATCGCCACAGGGGCCTCCTGAGGCACGGGGCAGGGGGGTTGGGACGAGGCTGCTCCTCCGCGGGCGATGAAGTCCGATAGCCTCAGCGCCATGTCCCGCTCGAATTCGCTACGCAGTGGAGCACATCCTGCGCGTCGCTCCGCTACGACCCAGATCTTCGCCGCCATGGGCTTCCTCTCTCTGTTCGGCTGCAAACCGTCGTCGACACCAGAGCAGGCGTTCTGGTCCTGGTTCACGTCCAACGAGGCGCGGCTCTTCGCCGTCGAAGTCGATCGCGATGCGGTGTTCGCGGAACTCGACCGACAAATGACGGTCGTGCACACGAGCCTCACCTTCGAGTTCGGGCCCGTGCGGGACGGGCGGCGCGAGTTCGTGCTGAGCGCGGACGGCGATCGCGCCGCGTTCCCGGCCGTCGAAGCGTTGCACGGCGCGGCGCCGCGACTCGATCGCTGGGAGTGGGTGAAGTTCCGTCCCCGACGTTCGCCGATCAATGACGTCGAACTCGCGGGCGTCGCGGTGCGCGCGGAAGACGTGCGCTATCTGCTGGCGAAGGACGGAGAGCGCACCGGCATCGTGCTCTTCTTCGACGCCGACTTCGAAGCGCAGTCGAGCACGTACGGAAGGATCGCGTTCCTGCTGCTCGACGAGGCGCTCGGCGAGTACACGATGGAGACGCAAGTCGGGTTCGTCGATCGACAGACGCGCGCGTCGAAGTACCACGCGCAATCGATGCCGTTGCGCGAGTTACCCGAGGACTTCGATTCCGTGCGCGCGGCGCGCGATGGCTGATCGAGCCACATCGACATCGGACCGTTTGGCGACCTTCGATACGGATGTCGCGTGGGATCAGAGCTTCGATTGCTGGCTCGCGGTCCACGAGGAGGCGCGTGCTCCGAGTCCGACCGAAATTCACGTCCTGAACGCCCTGAAGGCACCTCGCGGTCTCGCGCGGATCCTCAGCGGAGCTGCGCGAGTCGTCCCTGTTCCGCCACGGCGCGCCGCACCTCGTCCGCGTCTCCGACACGCTCGGCCATGAGGCGCACGTTCTCCCACGCCGCCCAGACGTCCGGCGCGACGTGGGCGGCGCGTTGCGCTTGGACCAGCGCGTTGTCGTAGCGACCGGCATCGACCTCCGCCGCGGTGCGGAACATCAGGGCGTGCAACGTCCACTTCCGATTGTCCTCGTCCGCCATGCCGAGTTCGCACGCGCGAAACGCTGAGTCGGCGGCGGCCTCGGCCTCGGACCCTACGTCCTGCGCGACAGCGAGGTACCACCACGCCTCCGCGTCGTCGGGTGCCATGCGCGTTGCTCGCAGCGAGGTCTCGAGAGCTTCGTCGAGCCGACCGGCCTCGAGTGCCGCGAAGCTGTGGAGGGTCAGCGCATTGGCCGCGTAGGCGCGGTGGAGGTGGTCGTCCAGACCGAGTTCGACGGCCCGGACCGCAGCGTCGGCGGAAGCAGGGAAATCGCTCAACTGGTGCAGCACGTCCGCCAGTCCGAACCAAGCCTCGGCCAGCGCCGGATCGATGCGCAGAGCGGACTCGTAGTGGTCGCGCGCGGTGGGCCAGTCCTCTTGCTCCGACGCGAGGTCTCCATCGTTCACCTCGGCCAGAGCTCCGGCGCCGAAGTTCACGCGCTCGCGGAGGACGGTGGCTCCGACCAGGAGTACGACGAGCACGCCCGCGGGAACGAGCACGTTCCGACGGGCCCACCGCAGGTCCGGTCCGATGCACAGCGCGGCGATCGCACCGAGCAGTGCTCCGAGACCGTGGCCCCAGTTCGAGATCGGCCACAGGTCCATCGCGGTCAGCGCGATGCACACGAAGAACCACACGACGAAATAGACGTGGACGCGCGGCGAGAAGAGCCCGCGCAACGCCGGCATCCGCCGACCTCCGACCGCGAGGAACGCCCACAGGCCGTAGACGATGCCGGAAAGGCCGAGCCCGTCGCGATCGAACGCTCGGCAGCCGAGCTCCAGGCCCAGCGTCAGGAAACCGACGAGCGCGAGGAAGCCCGGTCGGCCGAGTCGGGGCTCTAGGGCGCGACCGAGGTGCCAGATCGCGAGCAGGTTGCCGAACAGGTGCCCCACGTCGACGTGCACGAGCTGCGCCGTCGCGATGCGCCACGGTTCGGCGAAGAACGCACGGCTGTTCGCGACGAAGGGCTCCAGGCCGATCGACGAC
>JAYTBY010000384.1:0-1692 GCA_043736755.1 Planctomycetota bacterium
TACCTCGTCTTCGGGAAGCGCATCGTCGTCTACGCGGGCCAGGGCCTGATTTCCAAGCCGTTCCCGCTGCGTGTCGGCCTCGGCCCGCAGATGAAGAAGCTCCTCGATCAGTTCGGGAACTTCCCACTCTACGATCCGAAAACGGGGCCGCAGAAGCCCGACACGGTCCGCATCGACCTCCTCGAGAAGTGGGACCAAGAGCTGTTCGCCGATCTGCGCTCGCCGGTACCGAACGATGGCAACACGGTGAACGTCGCCGATTGGCTCGTCGTGACTGCGGGCTTCGAGCAATTGCGCGAGGTCCAGGGTTTCATCGAGATCTTCGCGGCTGGCGTTCCGCAGATCGAGATCGAGGCCAAGATCGTCGAGGTCACGACGAACGACACGCTCGATCTCGGGATCAAACCCATCGACGCGACCACGCCGATCTTCGGCTTCCCGGATCACACGTTCGTGAAGGCACTCACGTACTCGCTGCCGAACCAGGCGACAGGGTCGAACTCGCTTTTGACGCTCGGTGGTGTGCAGGACGGTCTCGCGTTCAACATGGCGCTCCAAGCCATCGCCACGTTGGAGAACGTCTCGATCATTTCGCGACCGAAGATCGCTGTCCGCGAAGGTGGCCGCGCGGAGATCGTCAACACACTCAAACTGCCGAACTACAACGTCAACCAGATCAACGCTGCGGGACAGGCTCAGGCGGCGCTCACATACGAGGAAGTCGGCATCAAGCTGTACGTCGTCCCGCGCGTTGTCGGCACGCGTACGGTCGCGCTGAACATCGACATCGAAGCCTCGGCGCAGAGCGGCAGTTCGGTCTCGTTCGTGCTTCAAAACGGCCAGGCGATCAGCAACCCGATCATCAGTCGGCGCGCGGCGAAGACGGTCGTCTACCTCGAGCCGGGACAGGCCGTCATCCTCGGCGGACTGATCAGCGAGCGCCTCGTCGACAGCGAGAACAAGGTGCCGTTCCTGGGGGACATCCCGATCCTCGGCTACCTCTTCAAGTCGACCTTCAAGCGCAAGGAGCAGACGAACGTGCTGTTCTTCATCCGCCCGCGCATCCTCCAGGGCAGCGACCTGAACCGCGACTTCAGCGATTGAGGGTGATCGGCCGGGAAGAGTGTCCCGACCCGGGCGTCGGAGCCGAAAGGTAGGATCGGCCCACCGTGCGCACCTTTTCACTGAAGTACCGAGCGATACCCGCGGCCCGCCGCGGCGTGGCGCTACTCCTCGCGCTGCTCCTTCTCGTCGTCCTGATCGCGATCACGATCCAGATCAGCGTCACGACGAGCACGGATGCGCGGATCGCGCGCAACGACCTGACGATCTCCGTGATGGATCTGGCCGTCGAGTCCGCCTTGCTCAATGTCGGAGAGACGCTGAAGACGGACGGCGAGTCGTCGGGCGAAGAAGGTGCGGCGGGAGGAGCCGCTCCCGGCGCCCCGGCGGGGGGGGCGGCACCCGGAGGTGCAGCGGGCGGTGCCGCGGCGCCCGGTGGTGAATCGGAGGCCGTGGACTCGCAACGCGACGAGTGGCACGAACCACAACGCACCACGATCAACGACATCCAACTGCGGATCTTCGTGGTGGACGAGGACAGCAAGTACAACGTGCTGAACCTCTTGGCCGAGGACGAGAAAGAAGCCCAGGCAGCCTACGATCGAGTCGTCCGTACCCTCGACATGTGTC
>JAYTBY010000385.1:0-3794 GCA_043736755.1 Planctomycetota bacterium
CACCGTCGTTGTTGCAGCTCGACGCCGTCGGCGTGAGCTGGTTGGAGACCGCACCCGCCGGGCACGACGAGTACACCGACGCGATCGTGTCGAAGGTGCCGCACGTCGTGAACGTCGCGCTGCCGGAGCAGATCGGCGTGTAGGCGTACCACGTGTCGAAGTACGAGTACGTCGTCGCGCAGGTCGCGAGAAGAGCCGACGTCAGCGTCGAGTTGTCACCGGTCGCACCGGCGTTCGTCGTGGGCAACGAGCCGCTCAGACCCGGCAGAACCACCGGGTTCGCGCACAAGTCGTTCGACGGCGTCGCCGTGCACGTCACGTTGAGCGTGAACGCGCCGATGTCCGTCGCACCGAAGCCGTGCACCAGGATGTAGTAGTCCTGGCCCAGCACCGTCTGGAACGCGATCTTCGAGTGGAAGGGCGTGCCCTGGACGTCGTCGTTCACAACGACGCACGAGAGCGAGCCGCACGTGCCCGTGTAGGCCGTGAGACTCGTGTCGTAGGCCGCCGTCAGCGTGTCGGCGTACACCGTGTCGCCCGTACCGACGATGCGGTACCAGACACCGGCCGAGTTCAAGAGCAGGTTCTGACCGCCCTCAGCACCGCCCGGACCGGTGCAGACCGTCGGCACGCCGGCGATTTCCAGCGTCGCTCCGACCGTCGTACCCGGCGTCGTCGAACCACACGTCACGAGCAGAGCGCCCGAGCAGTTGTCGTTCGCCAACGTCACGACCGCACGGATGTTGAAGGCTCCGCCGGCACCGTTCTTGTCGGAAACTCGGATCCGGTAGTTGCCCGGCGCGGCACCCGTGAGGGTCACGCAGGAGGACGTAGCGGCGCAGGGCGTGCCACCGCAATCGTCGTTGCAAGCGATTTCCGCACCACCGCACACGCTGTACACGCTCACGACCGTGTCGATCGCAGAGGTGCACGTGTCGATGGTGACGTTGCTCGCCACGGCCAGCGTCAGGCTGTACCAGACGTCACGACCGGCCACGTCGCAGGACGACGTGCCGTCGTTCGTCGCGTCGAGCGTCAGGAGACCCGCCGTGTAGGCCGGGCCCGCCGTCAGCGTTGACGCGGACGCACAGTTGTCGTTCGCGGGCGGACCGCCCACGGCGACCGACATCGCGTACTGGAACGTCGTGCCACCCGGCATCTGCCCACCGAAGTACGTAGCAGCGGGCGTTACATGGAGGCCGATGCCGCCGATGACGTTGATCGTGTACCACGTGCCCGAAGTGACGTTGCTCGACAGGGTTTGGATCCCGGTCGCGCAGCGCGCCACGAAGAGCGGCGTGAGGCCGATCTGAGTCGCCGGGCAGATCCCGCCCGCACCGAGCGAGGAGAACTGCGCCTGCGCCGAACTGCCCAGCGTGTCGAGCGTGATCGAGATCGGACCCGTCGTCGTCGCTTGGAAGCGATAGCAATCGACGTCACGGTTGTTGATCACGCCGCGCGCTTGGCCGCGGAGGACGACCGGCGTGAAGCCGGGCATCGGGATGTTGGTGAATCGGGCTGCGTTCGTGAAGCAGCCTTCGTTCTGCGCGGCGCCGTAGCCCGCTTCCTTCTCGGTGTAGGGTCCCGAGACGCCGACGCACGCCGTGACCGGGAACGCCGTGACACACGCGGCCCCGCTGTCCGTCATGTTCAGCGTGAAGGGCGCCGTCGACAGTGCCGTCGAGAACGGCGCGATCCAGACCCAGTAGGTCTGGCCGAGGGTCGAGCACCACGCGGCCGAGGCCGACGTGCCCACACAGGCCGGACCGGCATCGTCGCCGGCTGCGATGACGGTGAAGCCATCGCAGGTGCCGGCGAGGATGAACATGACCGAGTCCAGTGCCGGCAGCGACGCGCACAACGAGGCCGTCATCGTGTTGCCCGTGCCCGTGACCGCGTACCACAGACCACGGCGCGTGCTCATGCCCGTCGTCGGGGCCGCGAACGAGTTCGCCATCGGGTTCGATTCAACGATGGCACCCGTGAAGGTGCCGTTCGTCGTGCTCGGAACCGCAAGAGGCGCGGCCGACGAGCAGTTGTCGTTCGCCGGGCCCGTTGCGGCCGCGACGAGGACGTTGATGTAGCTGCCGCAGGTGTTCGCGCCGTTCGTGGCACGAATCGGCAGGCTGTAGCTGCCGCTTGCGACGGCACCGACCGTCGTGACGAACGTGTAGACGCCGTCGTTGGCGACTTCGTCACCGTTCGTGGCGTTGTCGAAGAGCGACGCGGTGGCCGAGCCGCCGATGAGCGAGAGATCCGCGCTCATCGTTGTGCCCGCTGCCAAGTCGTTCGTCGCGCAGCGGAACGGCGTGGCCGTCAGCCGGATCGTCTGACCCGCCAGCGGCGTGATCGGCAGAGCCGCGCCGATGACCGCCAAGCCCACCGAGGCGACCGTCGCGTTGTTGCGCGGGCCCGGGAAGCCGGCTGACCAGTCTTGGATGCTGGAGTTCGTGTCCGTCGCGCCACACGCTTGACGGTAGCTAGCGATCGCCGTCGTGATCGCCGGAGCGTTGTTCGTCACAGCGTTCGCACCACCGGCCGCGGCCGTGTCGTTCCAGTTCGCGGTGCCGATGCCGACGAAGTCGACAAGCGTGGGCACGCCCGCGTACGTCGGCTGACCCAGCGCGGTCGGGATGAACGTCGTCGAGCTGACCAGCGCCACCTTCATGTCCGTGCCGGACATCAGGACAGCACCCGTGGCGTCGCCGAGCGGGTTGGCTGCGACTTGCGTCGCGTTGATCGTGCCGCCCGTGCCTTGGTTGACGAGCAAGTACTTGCCCGGGGCGAGCGAGACGTTCGGCAGCGCGACCGTGTTCAAGGCCGTGAACAGGCCTGCGGCCGACGCGTACTGCACCGACCAACCGAGCAACGGCTGGGCCACCGTGCCCGCGTTGTAGATCTCGATGTAGTCGTTGAGGATCGGGGCCTGGCCGTTGCCGCCCGCGCCATAGATCTGGCTCAACTTCACCTGCGGCGCACCGACGGTGATGTTCAGGTTGCCCGTGCCACCGCTCTGACCGGGGAACACGCCGACTTGCAGCATGTAGACCGAGCCGCTCTGGCAGGCGAACTGGATCGTCGTCTGGAGCGCGCAGTTGTCATCGCTGCACGCGATCGCTGCCGCGGCCGGGCAAGCGCCGCCGTTGTAGGCCGCGATTTTCGTGTCGACGCTCGTCTGCGAGCACGTGCTCACCGAGGCGATGCCCGTCGAGGGGGCCGTCCACGCGTACCACACATCGCGGCCGATACCGATCTGCGCGAAGAAGAGGCAGCTGGCTTCCGCTTGTCCTTGCGTGCCGGTCGTGCCGGTCGTGTTGCTGAACGGGAAGAGGCCCGTGCCCGCGATCGCGGTCGGCGCCGTGCAGTCGTCGTTGGCCGGGGGAACCGGCGGGCCGGAGATCGTAAAGGTGCCCGCGGCGCCACCGCCGCCGCCGAAGGTGCCCAGCTGGATGACGTAGTTCGTCGCGGCGACGGCTGCGAACGTCACTGAGGACTGTGCACCGCACGCGTCATCGCTGCAGGCGAGCGAGGCACCACCCGGACAGCTCGTGCCTGTGTAGACGGCGAGGACCGAGTCGATGCCGGTGCCACCGCACGTGGCGATGGTGACGCTGCCGCTGCTCGGCGCGTTCCAGGTGAACCACACGTCGCTGCCCATCGATCCGCATGCGGCGACGTCAGCCGGCAGCGCTGCCGCAGAGTTGTTGAAGGCGAACGAACCGAAGCCCGCGACGACCGTGGGGGTAGTGCAGGAGTCGGTGCCCTGAGCGCTCGCCGACGCGGCGAGTCCCAGG
>JAYTBY010000386.1:0-8367 GCA_043736755.1 Planctomycetota bacterium
GACGCGAGCGCGAGAAGGACCACGCCGCGAGTGCCGCGCGACAGTTGCGCGCGCAAATCGCCGTGCCTTTTCTCGGCTGCGAGCCGCGCGAGCAATGGATACGCCGCGAGTCCGGCTGCCATGCCGAACACGCCGACGGGCACGCGCAACAGTGACTTCGCGTAGCCGAGCGTCGCCGCGGCGCCCGCTCCGAACAGCGAACCCTGGGCGCGCAGGAACCAATCGTCCGCGACGACGATCGAGAACCCGGCCATGATCGGCAGCGAGCGCAGGAACCACGCGCGTAGATCGGGCTCCGCGCGCTCGATGCGCGGCGCCCAGCGGAATCCGAGTCGCACGCATGCGAGGAGCGGCAAGAGGAACGGGCCGAAGAACGCGCCGACGAGCACGCCCCACGCGAAGCCCTCCGCCGTGCCCGTCGCGAGTCCGATCGCGACGATGCCGACGTTGTAGGCGACGGGCGCGAGAGCCGCGATCACGTGACGGTCGCGTGCGAGCAACGCGGCGGAGAAAACCGCGCCGACGACGTGGAAGAGTTGCGCGGGAAGGACGATGCGCGACAGGCTGCAAAGTTCCGCGTGCTGCGCGTCGTCGAATCCCGGCGCCGCGAGTCGCACGAGCGTCGGCATGAATGCCCACGCGATCGCGCCCAACGCGACGAGGGCGATGCCGACTGCGTTCGCGATAGTTCCGATCGAGCGCCAAGCGTCGACCTCTTCACCACGCGCTCGTCGCGCAGCTTGGAGCGGCACGAGCACGACCGCCATCGCTCCACCCGCGAGCAGGTAGTTCACGAAGTCGGGAACCGTGAACGCGGCTTGGTAGAGGTCGGCCTCAGCCCCGACGCCGAGCGTGCGACCCAGCGCTGCCTCGCGCACGAGTCCGACGAGCCGCGAAAGCAGGATGCTCGCGCCCCAGATCGCGCTTGCCGTGAGGACCTTGCGACTCATGCAGCCGGAGTCTGCGGGTCGGAGCGATGTGTCTCAACGCCGATTCGCGCGCAACGGGACCCAAGGGTCGAGTCGTGCCCGTGGCCCGGGGTCGCATTCCGTGACATCATCGCTCACCTCCGAGAACCTCATGCCGACACCCACGACACGCTCCGCTGATCCGAAGTCCTCGACCTCCGACGCCGCCGCCATTCCGATCGGGCCTCAGCGCGCGCCGCGCGGCAACGTGAGGACGTGCCAGAGTTGGGGCGCCGAAGCCGCGCTGCGGATGCTCATGAACAACCTCGATCCCGAGGTCGCCGAGGATCCCGCGAACCTCATCGTCTACGGCGGCAGCGGCAAGGCCGCACGCGATTGGCCGAGCTTCCAAGGCATCGTCGCGGCGTTGCGGCGCCTTGCGCCGGACGAGACGTTGCTCGTGCAGTCGGGCAAGCCCGTCGGGATCTTCCGCACGACGACGGCGTCGCCGCGCGTCCTCATCGCCAATAGCAACCTCGTCGGGAAGTGGGCGACGTGGGAGCACTTCCGCGAGCTCGAGGCCGAGAACAAGATGATGTACGGCCAGATGACGGCCGGGTCGTGGATCTACATCGGTACGCAGGGAATCCTGCAGGGGACGTACGAGACGTTCGCCGCGTCGGCCGCGAAGTTGTTCGGCGGCACGTTGAAGCATCGGCTCGTCGTCACGGGTGGACTCGGCGGCATGGGCGGTGCGCAACCGCTCGCGGCGACGATGAACGACGGGACGTTCTTGGCGGCGGACGTGGATCGTTCGCGCATCCAGAAGCGGCTCGACACGCGCTACCTCGATCTTGTGATCGACGACGTCGACCGCGCGATCGACCAAGCGCTCGCGTGGAAGCGCGAGGGCGTGGCGAAGTCGATCGGTGTGCCGTGCAACGCGGTCGACCTGCTCGAGCGCTTGATTGCGCGGGGTATCACGCCCGACATCTTGACCGACCAGACCAGCGCGCACGACCCGATCGGCGGCTACGTCCCGAACCGCATGAGCTACGACGCGGCTCTCGCGCTGCGCGCGGCGGATCCGAAGAAGTACGAGCACGAGTCGTTCCGCACGATGATCGAGCACGTGAAGTGCATGCTCGAACTCCAAAGCCGCGGCGCGGACACGTTCGACTACGGGAACAACCTGCGCGGGCATGCCAAGCAGGCTGGATTCGCCGGTGCTTTCGGCTTCGAGGGCTTCGTGCCGAAGTACGTCCGGCCGCTCTTCTGCGAGGGGAAGGGACCGTTCCGCTGGGTTGCGCTGTCGGGTGACCGCCAAGACATCGCGACGACCGACCGCATCGTCGCCGAGCTCTTTCCGAAGGACCGCGCGCTGCTGCGCTGGCTCGACATGGCGGCGAAGCGCGTCGCGTTCCAAGGGTTACCGGCACGGATTTGTTGGCTCGGCTACGGCGAGCGCGCGAAAGCCGGCGCGGCCTTCAACGAAGCGGTGCGCACAGGGCTAGTGTCCGCGCCGATCGTCATCGGTCGCGACCACCTCGATTGCGGCTCCGTCGCGAGCCCGAATCGCGAGACCGAAGCGATGAAGGACGGCACGGATGCGGTCGCGGATTGGCCGATCTTGAACGCGCTCGTGAACACCGCCGCGGGTGCGTCGTGGGTCAGCTTCCATCACGGCGGCGGCGTCGGCATCGGCTACAGCTTGCACGCAGGGCAAGTGACGGTCGCGGACGGGACTCCCGAAGCCGCAGCCGCGATCGAGCGCGTTCTCACCTGCGATCCGGGCATGGGCGTGATCCGGCATGTCGACGCCGGCTACGACATCGCCGTACAGACGGCGAGGGAACGCGGCGTCGACGTGCCGGGCCTCGGCTGATCGCTCAGCTGTCGGCTACCGCGGCCGGCGACACTTCGCGCTGGCGCGGGGTCCGACTTGCGCGAATCACCGAATGTCGATGTCGAACGGCATCCGGGCAACGACGCCGGTCGTGCCCGCGAGTTTGCGAACGTGCTCGAGCACCGTGAACGCGCGATCGAGGACATCGAGTCGAGTGCCGAGGATACGCGTCAACGGTTCGCGCTCGCTCGCGACCATCTCCTCGATGATCTGCTCGAAGAGGTCCTTCTCCCTGCGCTCGAACCGAACCGGCGCATCTTTCCCGAGCCCCGACTTCTCGCGCGCGATCGCGATCGCGCGGTCGAGGTCGCCGAGTTCGTCGACGAGACCGAGCTCCTTACCGCGCGTACCGGACCACACGCGCCCTTGCGCGATCTCGTGCACGCGTTCGCGCGGCAAGTTGCGGCCTTCGGACACGAGGTCGAGGAAACGCTCGTAGATCCGATCGACGAGGCTCTGGATGCGCGCAAGTTGCGCGTCGTCCTTGTGCTTCCAGATCGACTCGAAACCGGTGAGCGGGCTCGTGCGCACCACTTCGGCGCGCAAGCCGTGCTCCTCGGCGAGCTTCTCGATGTTCGGCAACATTCCGAACACGCCGATCGATCCGGTCAACGTCTCCGGCTGCGCGACGATCGCGTCGGCGTTCGCGGAGATCCAGTAGCCGCCCGAAGCCGCGAGTCGGCCCATCGAGACGACGACGGTCTTCTTGGCGGCTTTGAGCGCGAGCACTTCGGCGCGAATCACGTCGGATGCCGTGGCGCTGCCACCGGGGGAATCGACGCGCATCACGACGGCCTTCACGTCGTCGTCCTCGCGCGCGGCGCGCAAGCGACGCGCGAGATCGTCCCCGCCGATCCCACCCGAGCTCTCGCCGTCGACGATCTCGCCCTCGGCGACGATGACCTGAATGCCCGCACCCTTCTTGCCGTTCTTCCACACGGCCTTGGCGTAGTCCTCGATCGCGACCTGCGGCATGTCCTTGTCCGCGTCGGTGCCCGCGACCTCTTTCATCTTCGCGAGCATCTCGCCGAACGAGGCCGTCTTCGTGACCAGGCCGAGCTCGATCGCTTCTTCCGGCGTGAGCCAACCTTTCTCGCGCGCGACCGCTTCCAGCTTCGCGAGCGAAACGTCGCTCGCGGCGGCGATGTCGCCGTACATCGCGGCCTGCACGTCGGCGAGGATCGCACCCATCTGTTCCTCGTTCTCGGCGCTCATGCGACCGAGGAGCAACGGCTCGACGGCTGACTTGTACTTGCCGACACGCGTGACTTGGACCTCGACGCCGTACTTCTTCAGCATGTCGCCGAAGTAGGGGATCTCGGCCGAGAAGCCGTCGAAGATCACGACGTCGAGCGGTTCCATCCACAGCTCGTCGGCGGCCGAGGCGAACCAGATCACGCGCTCGTCCATCGAACCGTAGTAGGCGTACACGGGCTTCTTCGCGGCGCGGATCTCGGCCAACGCATCGCGGGCCGCGGAGAGCGACGACATGGATCCGCTCAAACCGCCGTGGAGGAGAACGCCCTTAACCCGATCGTCCGTCGCGGCATGACGGAGCGCGCTGGCGAGCTCGTACGCGGGGAGCGGCGAACCCGTGGCGCCTTGGAGCATCGCGAAGGGCGAAGGCGCGAGACCGCTCTCGGTCACGGGCGCCGACAAGTCGACCGTCAGGATCGTCCCCGACTCGACGCTCTTCTTCGATCCCGACGCGGCCGCGGCCAGGAACCCAAAGCCTAGGAATCCGACGATCGCCGCGGCGACGAGGAAGGCCAGGAGGAAGGCGAGTGTGATCTTGAGGACGGTCTTCATCGGTGGAGTGCGCGAGCGAGTTCGAGTCGGGTTGCGAGCGCGACAGGAGAGAGGAGTGCGCGCGCTACGGCAAGTCCGCAGCGGCATTCTGCTGCGAATCGGTCATTTTCGAGCCGATGCGAAGCTCCGTCGTGGCCGATCGCGTTCGATCGCGGGCGTCGCGTCGGACGCGGGGTCGCGTCAGGGCCCGCAGCACGCATCGCCGTCGCGCCAGGCGCCGACGACGTCGAGGCGGGTCACGTTCTGCAGGCGTTTGTGGATGACCCGCTCGTGCCAGTTGCCCGGAGCCTCGACCTCGATCACGACTTCGAACGGCGGCCAGCCCGATCGCGAGCACGCGCGTTCGGTGACCCGCACGCCGAGATCGGCGCCGATCGCGCCGACTTCGCGGGCCCAAGCGGCGATGTCGGTCGACTCCTGGGTCGGCGCTGCTGGCTGTTCGCTCATGCTCGGTCCTTCGCGGTCATGCGTCGGCTAGCTCACGCAAGACGGCCTCGATTCCAAGGGCGACGCGGGCCATGCGCACGTAGTCCAGGCGATCCGGTGTGTCGGTCGCCTTGTGGTAGTGCGCATAGCGGAAGGGGAGTGTGTCGGTGATCTCGAGCGCCGGATAACCGCACTGCCAGAACGACCAATGGTCGGACCAACCGACGCCGGTCAGGTCCGACGGCAGGACTGCGCCTTCCGAGGGCATCTGCGCGTGCTTGCGAAACGTCTCGATCACGCGATGGACGAGCGATCGCGATGCAGGATTACCGACAAACGCGACGAAATCGCCGCGCGAGGGGTAGGCGAGTCCGAGCACGCTTGGGTAGTGCTGCGTCTCGTCCGCATCGGTGTAGTAGCCGATTCCATCGAACGACATCATCGCGACGATCTCGTCGCCGCGCGCTCGGCACACGCGTGCATACACGAGCGAGCCCATCTCGTCCGTCTGGAAGTGCGGCGGCTCCTCGTTCGCGAATGCGAGGAAGCGCACGGTGCGGCGCGGCGTCGAAGTGCGCAGTCGTTCGGCCAGCGCGAGCAGCGCCGCGACGCCGGACGCATTGTCGTTCGCTCCGACCGTGCCGGCCACGGCGTCGTAGTGGGCACCGATCACCACGATCTCCGCGGCACGATCGCTGCCCACGAGCGTCGCCTCGATGTTGTGGAACTCCGCGTTGTGGAACTCCTCAGCGAGCGCCGGGTACGAGTGCCGCGCGACTTGCGGGTAGCCGGCCTCGCGGAACCGTTGCTCCAGCCACGCGGCGGCGGCCTCGTAGTCTCCCGGGTCGGTCCAGTTCCGCTCCGGCGTCACCTCGCACAAGTGTCGGACATCCGCTTCGAGGCGAGTGGTCAGGTCGCGTTCGACGGTCGTCGGCATCGGCGCGGCGCCTGCGAAGGAGTCGCCGGGCATGCGGACAGAGTAGATCCAACCGGCGAAGGCGCTGATCGCGAGCGCGCCCACGAGCAGCACCGCGATGCGTACGACGCGCACCGCGAACGAAATGTGCTTCTTCTCGGACGTTCGAGTTCCGTCCGAAGCCGTCGCGAGATCGCCGTGTGCGGGCATGCACGACGCATCGTAGCGACCCACGGAACCTGCGCGCCCGTTCGCTTCGTCCCAAGTGAACATGCTCGATGCACGGCTCGAAACTACGCTCTGCGAGTGCGCCTTCAAGGAGTCGGACGCGCTGACCATCCTCGACATCCAGGGTGCGATCGGCGGCTCCGCGTGGGATGCGCGCACCCTGCTGTCATGGGCGCGGATGCCGGACGTCGAGGTGCGCCTCCTGCGCGAGCGCCGGCGACCCGAAATGGCGGTCGCGTTCTTCGTCGTGCAGGACTCGCTGCGCCGAGGTTCGCGATCGCTGTACTTGGCGAACTTGGGCGTCGCGAGCGCGTGGCGTCGGCGTGGCGTCGGGCGCTTCGCGCTGCGATCGATCGAGGAACACGCGCGCCGACGTGGGTCGCGAAGGATCACGTTGCACGTTGAGGAGAGCAATCTGCCCGCGCAGTGCTTGTACCGAGCGATGGGTTACGTCGTGGTGCAGATCGAGCGCGCGGGCTACGGCTGCCAAGATGCGTACCGGATGGTGCGCGAGCTCCCCTGAAGTGCGATGGCGGATGTACGCGCTTCGCTAAGCACTCGCGGGCGCACTTGCCTCCGGCCACCGACAAGCTACTCGCGGCACTGCGGTTGCCCGCGAGGTTCCGCGCGCTCGGTCCTCTGGAGACCTCGGCGAGTCCGCCGCTCGAGCGTGAACTCGGTGCCCGATGAGGCTCGGAATCGAGTCGTAGCGATTCGCGCCGCGCGACGGCTCAGGAGAGCCGTTGTCGAGGTTCTGCGTGCCCCCGCGCAGGAGGTGGGCTCGCGTGAGGGGTGGCGAGGCTCCTCTCGCTCGCAGGGGGCCCTGGCGGTCTTTGACGACGAATCGAGTACAGAAATGGCATGACGCGACCGCTCACCAAGGCTGAAACCACGCACTACGGCGAGACTTCGCTGCACGCCGACGTCCTGCGTTTCCTCTCGGCGCTGCGCGACCGCGAGGACCGACGATTCGTACTGTCGAACTTCGGCATGAGCCCCGAAGGCCGCGAGTTGCCGCTCGTCGTCCTGTCCAAGGACGGCGTGAAAAGCCCAGCGGAAGCGCACGCGACCGGGCGACCGATCGTGCTCGTGATCAACGGCATCCACGCGGGCGAGGTCGAGGGCAAGGAAGCGAGCCAGATGCTCTTGCGCGACTTGCTGGATGGTCGTCACGCCGGGCTTGGCGATGACCTCGTGCTCGTCGTCGTGCCGCTCTTCAATCCCGACGGGAACGACCGCATCGATCCGAAGAACCGCGCGCTCGACATCGCGAAGTTGGAGGGCCAGATCGGGCCCGTCGCCGGCGTCGGCACGCGCGTCAACGCGAGCGGTGTGAACTTGAATCGGGACTACATGAAGCGGGAAGCGCTCGAGATGCGCCTCTTGCAGGAGCGCGTGTATCGCGCGTGGAAACCGCATTGGACAGTGGATTGCCACGCGACGAACGGGTCCGTGCACCGCTTCGCGCTGACGTACGACGTGCCGCACGTGATCGACAGCGGACGGCGCGAGCCGATCGAGTTGATGCGTGTGCGGGCTCTACCCGAGATCACGCGTCGATTGAAAGCGCGCACGCAGCTCGACACGTTTTTCTACGGCAACTTCGTGGCCGACGAAGGCGGCACGGGACAAGGCTGGATGACCTACCCGCACCATCCGCGTTTCGGCAGCAACTATCGCGGGCTGACGAATCGCTGCGACACGCTGCTCGAGTGCTACTCGTACCTCACGTTCGAGGAGCGCGTGTTCACGACGTATGAGTTCGTGGTCGAGATCCTGCGTTGGGCCGGCGAGAACGCGCGTGACCTCGTGCAGACGGTTGCATCGAGCATCGAACCCCCGAAGCGCATCGCGGTGCGTTACCGCTTGGATGCCTATCCCGGCGACGTGGAGATCCTGACGCGCGAACCGCGCACGTTGAGCGGCGCGCCCGCGAGCGTGCGCATCCCGCACTTCGCCAACTTCGTCGGCACCGAGATCGTCGAGCGACCGTGGGCCTACGTCGTGCCCGACGTGTGTGCGCGGCACTTGGAGCTGCACGGGCTCGTGCTCGACACGCTCGCGTCCGACATCCGCACCGAACTCCAGGTCGCGCGGATCGACGCGACCAGCGACGACGGGGCGCGCAAGATCCTGGAGACGTCGTCGAGCGGCGAACGCGAGGTCCGTGCGCA
>JAYTBY010000387.1:0-8364 GCA_043736755.1 Planctomycetota bacterium
CGCCCATCGCCGACCGGCGTGAGGCCTGCCGAATCCGCGAGGTCCACGATGTCGAGCTGCCCCACGACCGTCTCGCCCTGGCGAACCCGGCCATCGGAATCGACGACAACGGTCTCGCCAGCTGTGCGGAGAGTTCCGCGCGATCCTTTCCATGCCACGGGCAGTCCGGACTGCGTCACGAGCGCGCCGCGGTCGTCGAGACGGAACGAACCATCGCGCGAATAGGAGCGACCACCGGGGGAATCGATCGCGAACCAGCCGCTGCCGTCGAGTGCGAGGTCGAAAGGATTCCCGGTCGTCTCGAGCTGGCCCTGAGACATGTCGGGCGCGCTCCGTGTGGTGACCTGTGCTGCTTTCGCATGAGTCGACTTCAAGGCATGCGTGAAAGTCGTCTCGCGCTTGAAGCCACGCGTCGAGATGTTCGCGATGTTGTTCGCGATCGACTCGAGGCGCTTTTCCCCCGCTCTCATCGCGGCTGAAGCGTGTGCTGTGCCAACGTCCATGCGCGCCCCACAGGCAACGCTCGTGCCACGACGCGAACACTGGCCCTCGTGGCTTCCCGCGCAGTGCGCCGCGCTTCGCATCCAGGTCGACGGGCGATTTCTTCGCGACGACGGAAAGTACCGCACGTCATTCGTGCACGGGGCGGTGCGAGCTTGCGACGAGTGCCTCGACGGTATCGACCAGGACCGTTTCGCGAGGAATCTCTCAAGTCGTGCAGCCGTCACCCGATATTGATGGCATGAACATCCAACGCCACACGCCGGTGTCCGCTACGAACCCGGCTCAAGCTGTGCAAGCCCCGGTCAAGAAGGCCGATCCGCGCGAAGTGGTCGCGACGGCCAACGACGTCTCCGCGAAGACGCCGGTCGAGAAAGCGCCGACTAGCCCGGGCCATCCGCGCCTCGAGGCTTTCTCCAAGAAGATCGAAGCGCGCTTCGAAAACGCGCTGTCCGCGGAGGGCCTCAGCCCGCGCCAGCAACAGGCCTTGGAGAAGGAACGCGATCGCTTCCATTCCATGATCGCCCGTTTCGAAGCGGCCTACATGGACGGCGCGGAGAGCGGGAAGATGGACAAGTCCAACGGGATGCAGAAGCTGCTCGCCGACTTCGCGAAGACCGTCAACCACATCGTCGCTGGCGGCGAAAGCGGTGTACCGACGGACAAGAAGGTCATGGACGCACCGACTGCGATGTCTCATCGCGCCGCGAAGCCCGGTCGTGACGGCATCAACGTCGTCGGCTGACCGCGCCACCTAGACTGGTTTCTCTTGAGGAGTCCGTCGCACGGCATCGCCGGCGGTGGACTTCGCGCGTTTGTGGCTGTCAACCGCCCCCCCCACGCGGTCTTCTCGCATACGGAAAAGCGTGTCGGAAAACGGCGCAGTGTCTAACGCGGAATGCGTGTCGCAGGCCTCCAGAGTCGGTTCACCGACGTTGGCACCATCCTTGCTTGTTCGCTGGCGATGATCACGTCCAGCACACGAGCACACTCCGGCCCAGCGCCGAGCGTCGAATCACGCGGTGCATCGCGCGCGGAGCCCGGCGGCGACTTCCGCGAGGAGGTTCTGCGAGGGCGAGAACGCGTGCGGACGGCCGAGCACGCGGGAGAGGGCTCGCGCGCTCCCGAGGATGCTCAACGCTCGTCCTCGCGCGAAGCGACAGCGCACGACGCGTCGGTCGAGAGCGAGAACGTCCGGGACGATGCGGCATCTACCGACCCCGTGCCTGCCGCGCCGAGTGACCGTGAGCCGCCTAGCCCCGAGCAACAATCAGCTCGTGCTGTCGAGATTGCTACGCACGAAGTTCCGGAGATCGCGGGCACCGCCGCTGGCAGCGCATCCAAGGACACTACGGCCCCGGAAGTTGCGCAGGACGTCGCGAGCTCGGTCCTCCCGAGCGGAACAATCCTGCCCACCGCGGCGTTCGAGATGCTCGAGAAGACGCAGGGACTCGAGTCGCGGATACAAGCGCTGCTCACGAGCAGCGACGGCACGCGCCCCGAGCCCCAACCGATCCAGGCGAGTGTCAAGTCCGTCACGAAGGCCGACGAGTCCGCTCCGTCTCTAGTCGTTGACTCGGGATCCCCGGCCAACCATCTCAGCGCACACGAAGTCCTCGACCTGGCGCGCGACGCGCGATCGTCACCGGGTTCGATGGAGATCGGTTCCCCCGCGATCGCCGCCGTATCGGGTCGAACGCCGGCGACTGCGGACGTCGCAGCTCTCGCAGCGCCATCGATGCCGCGACTTTTCCCGGCGGAACTCCCCCAGTACTTCGAAACTCTCCAGGTACGTGTCGACGGTGCGGCGGGCAACGCGTTCGTCGAGCTCGAACCGCCGGAACTCGGTCGCCTCACGGTCGAACTCTCCCTTCAACCCGATGGCGGTGTACGCGCCGACGTGCGCGTCGAGAATCAAGACGGATTCGCCGCTCTCGGCGCCCGTGTTCAAGAGATGCGCACGGCGCTCCTCGACCGCGGGTTCGCTACTGCGGAAGTGCAGATCTCGCTGGGCCTCGCCGAGCGAGAGACTCGTCGCGATTCCGACTCGCGGTCGCCACGCCGCTCGCCGAGCGAAACGGCGCAAGAACTCAAGGCCGAGCACGTGATCGCGCTCGCGACGTCCGGTGGCAGATCCATCGACGTCTGGGCCTGAACGACCACTGAAACCCGAAGCTACGGAAGAACTCACCATGGAACTGACCGGAATCTCGAGCAACGAGCCGATCACCGGCGCCGCGTCGAGCGCTCCCTCGAGCGCCCTCGACAAGGATGCTTTCCTGAAGCTCCTCGTCACGCAAGTGCGGAACCAGGATCCGTTGGAACCGCAGGGCAGCACGGAGTACGTCGCGCAGCTCGCACAGTTCAGCTCGCTCGAGCAGATGCAGAACTTGAACGAGAACATCGTCGGGCTCGCGCTGCTCCAACAGAACAACGCGCTCATGTCGCAGCTCACACAGTCGAGCACGCTGATCGGCCAGAACGTCGAGTGGACCGACCCCGAGACGGGCGATGTCCACACCGGCTCGGTCACGTCCGTGAAACTGCAGGACGGGCTCGCCCTGCTCGAGATCGACGGCGAAGACGTGCCGCTGGGCAACGTGACACAAGTGCTCGGTCCAGCGGTCGATGAACCGACGAGCGGCGATGCCGGTGAATCGGAAACGGTCGACAACACCGACGCCGACGCCTGAGCGCGTGCACGCCGACGAACCACACACACCAACCAACCAGGAAACGAAATGACTTCCTTCGCCACCGCACTCAGCGCGCTCAAAGCTAACCAGGATTGGATCGAGGTCGTCGGTAACAACCTCGCGAACGCGAGCACGACCGGCTACAAGGGATCGTACGCTACGTTTTCGGACCAATTCAGCCGCACGATCCGCTACGGGTCGGCTCCGGGCTCCGGATTCGGCGGGACGAATCCCACGCAACTCGGAATGGGCGTGCGCGTAGCGAACATCGGCCGCATTTTTGAACAGGGCTCGATCACCACGACCGGCCGCGTGTTCGACATGGCGATCGAGGGCCGCGGCTTCTTCGCGCTCACCGACGGTTCGCGATCGATGTTCACGCGCGTCGGGACGTTCGGTCTCGACGCGGGTGGGAGCCTCGTCGATCAGCGGTCGGGACTGCGAGTCCAAGGCATCGGCGGCTCGCCGATCACGATCGACGCGAACGCGCAGCTCGCGCCTAGCGCCACGTCGGCGATCTCCATCACCGGGAACTTGCCCAAGATCGTGAACGGACCGAAGCCCGAGATCCTCGCGAGCCCCGAACTCAGCTCGGGCACGCAAGCTACCGTGCCGGGCACCATCGCCGGCCCCTTCAACATCCCCGCGGGTGAGACCTGGACGTTGCGTGTGCGCGTCAACGGCGGATCGCCGCAGACGGCCTCGGTCACGAGCACGACGGGCACGGTCACTGCGGCCCAAGTCGCCGCCGCGATCGATGGACTGACCGGTGTGGGGGCCACCGTCGACGGCTCCGGTAACGTCGTGGTCGCGAGCGACGCGAAAGGCCTGACGGCCACCGTCAAGATCGACCCGGGCGCAGCTGGCTTCGACTTGTCGGCTGCGGTGGGCGTGTCGAACGCGTTCACGCGTGGCACCGAGGACGAGGTCACATCGACCACCGACTTGAGTGAGCTCGTCGCGAACGACGTCGCCTACCAAGACGGAGACGTGATCCAGATCGCCGGCGTGGACGCGGACGGGACGTCGATCTCGACCAGCTTCGTGTACGGCGCCGCCAACGATGGCACCACAGTTCAAGAGTTCGTCGACTACCTCGACGCCATCTTCACAGCCTCTACGGTCGAGCTCGACGGCGCCGGCCGCATCACCGTGACCGCCACTGAAGCGGGTGAAGCCGGCATTGTCCTTACTCTCGACGACGCGAGTGGAAACGTCGGACGAACGGACTGGAACGACTATTCGCTCTCGACGACACAGCAAGGCACGGATCCCGACGTCGTCACGACGGCTACAGAGGTGTACGACGCCGCGGGTGTTGCACACGTGATGACGTGGTCGTTCGAACGCCAGGCCGACTCTTCGTGGACGGCGACTGCGTCAATGGACGCTGACGATGGCGCCGTATTGTCGCCACCGATCACGGATATCCGCTTCGGCGACGACGGCACTCCGATCGGATTCTCCGGCCTCGAGACCGAGGTGTCGGTTCAGTTCGCCGGTCAGAGCGGCGGCCAGACGGTTGAAATGAACTTCGGCTCCGACGGTGAACTCGGCGGCCTCACGCAGTTCGGCTCCGAGGGCGACGCCCTCGTGATGGAACAGGATGGCTACGGCGTCGGGAATCTGACGTCCATGAGCGTCGGTCAGACCGGCACGATCCTCGGTTTCTACTCCAACGGTCGTACCGAGGACGTAGGCCAACTCGCAATGGCCACATTCGCCAACCCCGAGGGCCTCACCGACCTGGGCAGCGGAATCTTCATCATGGGCTCGAACAGCGGCGATCCCGTGATCGGAGAGGCCGGCGCGAACGGGTCAGGCCGCATCCTCGGCGGATCCCTCGAAGGCTCGAACGTGGACACGGCTGAGCAGTTCGTGCGACTGATCGAGGCGCAGCGGGGCTACCAGGCGAACGCGCGCGTGGTGACGGCGCAGGACGAGATCCTGCGCGAGACGGTCAACATGGTCTAGTCGGGAAACTGACCCAGCTGGCTGTCCTTCATGTCTGAGCGAACCGGGAACCCCGGTTCGCTCGACTCGCGACTAGGAGTCCGACGGCAAGCAATCCACCCATTCGAAGAGTTCGCGCGGCCTGAGCCTCCGTGACGTCACGCCCGCAGCCGACGCAGACGACACTCGCCGCGCTCTGCGCGTGATCTCGCGCGCGTAGTTCCGCCACAGGATTCACGCCCACAGTTGCCAGCCCAAGCGGCACTCGAGCTTCGAGTGCACCCAATTCCTGCGATCCAACCGACTCATCGCGTCGCGCGCTTGTGCGAAAGTGTTGTTCACCGTCAACAGCAAGTTCTTGCGGTCGCGCCGCACGTGCGAGTTCACGCTTTGGTGCGCCACGTCACGCGCGAACACCTGGCGGATGATCCCCGGATACGTCCGCTTCTGATCAGTCTGCAAAAGGACCTTTGCAGTACTCCCCAGAGCGTCGCGCAGCGCGCCGATGCATGCCTTCGTCGCCGATCTCGACTGATTCCGCCGCTTTCCATGGGCTTCTTCCCAAGCGCGCTTCCTTAGTTCATCACTCGGACGAAGCCTGCCGCGCGCCGGCAGCCTGCCCGGAGCAGCGTGCACGACGAACCATGTCTCGGCCTGCACGATCACCGGGACGGTCAGCGTGCAGAGCCTGCGGTTGTGCTCGGAGGTTTCGAGCTCGTCGAGCTGGAACGCACCGGACAGCCCGGACCGCGACTCCTTGCAGCGCGACGAGGTCGCAGAGACAACCAGAGCAACGTACACCCAGCTGGGCCGGTTTCCCGGTCAGGCCGCGGCGCGCTTCTCGAGTTGAGCCACGGCATCCAACGCCGCCACCCGGTACGCCTCCGCCAGCGTCGGGAAGTTGAAGACGTTGTCCACGAACGCATCCAGAGTCAGGCCACCAACCAAAGCCATCTGCGCGACGTGAATGAGCTCCGTCGCGTGCTCGCCGATCGCGTGGGCGCCGAGGAGACGGCCATCGGGTCCGGCTACCAACTTGAGGAGGCCGTTGGTCTGACCGTTGATGTGCGCGCGAGCGAGTTCTTCGAAGCGTGCACGGCCGACGACGGCGGATCCGAACTTGCTGATGGCTTGGGCCTCGTCGAGGCCGACGCTTGCGATCTCGGGAATCGTGTAGATGCCGATCGGAACGAACTCCCCCGTCGCATGGATCGGAAGCCCTAGACCGTGGCGCACGGCTCGGCGCCCTTGCTCGATCGCGGTAGCGGCGAGAGCGGGTGGACCCACGACGTCGCCGGCGGCATAGATGCGCGGTGACGACGTGCGCAGGTTCTCGTCGACGGCGATGTGCCCGCGGGGAGTCATCTTGATCCCGGCAGCTTCCACGTCGAGACCGGCGACGTTGGCGATCCGGCCGAGAGCACACAGGCAGCGCTCCGCGCGAACCTCTTCGCCGCCAACGAGCCGCGTCACGACCTCGCGGCCATCCCAGTGCACGGCCTCGATCTTGCGCCCGTGGAGGAACTGCCCGCCCTCGTGTTCGTACGCCTTCGAGAACTGTGCGGTCAGCTCGGGATCGACGAACGACAGCGGGCGCGGAGCCGAGTCGAGCATCGTGACCTTGACGCCGAGCGCCGCGAAGAGCGAGGCGAACTCACAAGCGATGACGCCTGATCCGAGGACGGTCAGGGACGCCGGCAAGTAGATCAGCGAGAGGATCGAATCACTGTCGAGCACGTGTTCGTGATCCACAGGCACGTTCTCGGGTTGCCGCGGACGCGAACCCGTGGCGACGATGACGAGGTCCGCCACAACGGTGCGTTTCGTGCGGTCGAGCAGGGCGACTTCGATACGCTCCGGGGACAGGAACCGCGCTCTTCCGTGCCAGCGGGCGATGCGGTTGCGCTCGAGTTGAGCCGAGAGATAGCGCTCGTGCGCGCTCTTCACCGCGCTGAGTCTACGCATCAGACTCGCGACCTTCGTTCGAGGCGGCAAGGACAGTTCGAGCATGTCCTCGCTACGTGCGCGCAAACCCGCCATGTACGCCGCGCTCTCGCGCAGGGTCTTGCTCGGAATCGTGCCACGCTGCACACACTCGCCTCCGGCGGTCGGCTCGCGGTCGATGATGAGAACTCGTTTGCCGATTTTCGCGGCTTGGACTGCTGCTTTGTGGCCGGCCGGACCGGAGCCGAGCACCACGACATCGAAATGGGGCTCGGGCAGGGGAAGCGTCACTGGAATGCCTCGGCGACGACCAAGATGCGCTCGCGCAGCTCGAGCAGAGCGTCGAGATCATCGGGATAGAGATTGAGCGCGGCGACGACGGGGTCGTCCGTCGGGAAGTCGCTGGGCCCACTGCCTGGCTGCAAAGCCCAGTGCGCGAGGAGGTCGGCAAGCCTTGTAATGCGCGCTTCTTCCTCGAACGGAGCCGCTCGATCGGGGTCGTGATGATGCTCGACTGCCACTGCGGCCCATTCGGGCAAGCGCCAGGCGTTCACGAGCCGAGCGCCAACCCGTGCGTGGTAGGCATCCATGGCCCAAGCGATTTGTTCTGCGCCCAGCGGTCCGTGTACGCGCGGAACTCGGAGTGCTGTCTGCAACACGATGGGACGACCGACGTCGTGAATGAGACCGCAGAGGAAGGCCGCCTCGACGTTGCGCCGCAGTTTTCGAGCGATCTCGCGCGCGAAGACGCTCGTGATCGCGCAGTGCTCCCAGATGTCGGCGATGGTGGCGGCATGACCCGGGACGTTGAACACCTGCATGCGCAGCGATGCGGTGAGCGCGAGATTGCGGACCGTGGTCATGCCCAGCCGACTGACGGCGTGTTGCAGAGAGACGATCGGCTCTGTCGACGCATACATCGACGAGTTCGCGACTTTCAGCACGCAAGCCGTGAGCGAGGGGTCCCGCTCCAGTACCGATTCGAGCGTGCGCGCGTCCGCGTTGTCGTCGTCGCAGAGGGCCACGACTCGAGCCGCGGCCTCGGGGAGGAGCGGCAACTCGAGCTCACCATCCAACTGGCTCTCGAGCCAGGTGCGAACTTCTGTCGGAAGATCCACGCCGATATCGAGGGAGGAGCACATGAGGGATCTTTTGGTTCTCGGCAGAAGACCTCCCGCATCCTGAATTCGGGCCCGAACTGGCCCTGGAATCCTGGCCCTGGCCGTGCCTGTGCTGGCTCGAGCCGCTGCGGGGTGCGCGCCGCAGTCAC
>JAYTBY010000388.1:0-3790 GCA_043736755.1 Planctomycetota bacterium
CCCGACGGGCTGCGCGAAGCGTCGGTCACCCAAGTGCCGGACGAGGACGTGTCGCGGCAGCGGCCGATCGATGACGCGGACGAACTCCGTGAACGCGCCGCCCAGCTCGCTCGCCCCGTTGCGCGCAAGGACGAGGTCGCGGAACGAAGGCTCGGTGACGCCCTCCATCGGGGCGAGCAACCAGGGCGAGGTGAATGGCAGGACGGGGCGGGGCACGAGAAGTCCCGCAGTCTACGGCCGTTCCGAGGTGGGCGCAGGACGCCCAGCGAGTTCCAATCAGGGCGTCCATGTCCCGCACGCCGGCACTGTTCCTCGTCCTCGCGATCGTCGCGGCCGTTCTCACGGCGGCGTGGATGCTCGGGTCTTCGGCGGAGTTCGAAGAGGATTCGGACACGTTGATCTCGGTGAGCGTGCTCGATGAGGCGCCGGACCTCAATCCCGTCGATCTCGCCGAGGACGGCTCTGCGTTGCTCGAGCAGGTCGCTCACGAATCGTCCGAGCGCGAGGCCATCGCGTTCGAGCACAGCCAGGCCGTGGTCGGCGACGCGAACTCGGGCGCCCCGGCCGGTTCCTTGCTCGCGCACGGCCGTGTCGTCGACGCGGCGACGAGCGAGCCGCTGCCGAGCTACGCGCTCGTCTTGCGCGACTCGAAGAAGCGGACGGCGCAAGTCGTCACCGACGCGAGCGGAGCCTTCGCGGCGGTCGTCGCGCTCTTGCCCGGTCCGCTGACGATCCGCGCGAGCGAGCGGTCGCGGGAGTTCGATCTCGCAGCCGAACTCGTGATCGGCGCAGACGGATCCGTGCTCCCGATCGAGCTGCGCGTCGAATCGGGGCCGACGTACCGACTCGCGATCGCTCCGGCGAACGCACCGAGCATCGATCAATTGACTGCCTTCGTCGGCACGTCCTCCGAGCGCGATTCGTCGCGCGCGCGCGGCACGTTGGGTGGCGGAGCGGAGCCCTGGGTGCGGTTTTCGGGCTTGCCCCGTAACGCGAGCGAGGGCGAGATCGTGCTCGACAGTCGCGACGGTGTGTGGCGCGGACGCGCGAAGGTCGGCTTCGGTCGCGGTGTGCAGCGGGGAATCGTCCCGATCGTCCTGGAGACCTTCGCGGCGCTCGAAGTGCGCGTCGTCGGCGTCGACGATCGTCCGATCGCTCGCGCGACCGTCACTTGGGCGCCGAATCCGGGCGGTCGGCCGCGCGAGCAGACGACGGGCGAGAACGGGATCGTCGTGTGGGAACGCGCGACTCCTGAGGCCGGCGTCCTCTCCGTGCGGATCACGCGCTATCTCGATTTCGAACTGCCGCTCGTCCTCGTGGACGGAGTGCGTCGTGTCGAAATCGTGCGACCCGTGCGTGCTCCGGCTGCGGGTTCCATCCGTGGCACCGTTGTGTCGGACACGGGTTCGTACGAGCGCGACGTCAGCCTGCGACTGTTGCCGTTCGCCGATGGACGCGGCGGGGTGCCGGCGTTGAGCGCGAAAGTCGAGTGGTCGAGTGTGTCAGGTGCGAGAGTCGGGCGCTTCTCGTTCGACGATCTGCCCGTCGGTCGCTGGTACTGCCAATTGTCCGAGGACGACTGGTACCAGTGGGAACCGCGGCGCGTCGAGGTCGAGACGCCGCGTGGGGACTTGGTTTTCGTCGTGCACGATGCGGTGCCGGTCGCGGACCTCGAGTTCGAGCCGCGCGATGAGAATGGTGCGGTTTTATCACGGCCTTTCGAGGTTCGGCTCCTCGTGAAGGGCGAGCCGCGTCTCCATCGAAGTCGCGAGGGACGCGTACTGGTCCAGGCGTTTCCTGTCGATTCGCCGTTGCGCTGGCGCGTCGACGCGGACGGTCGCGCGGCGGTGTTCGGTGGGTGGCCCGAGCTCGCGCCGTTGTCGTCCGTCGGTGGCCGCGAGCGAAGGGGGGCGGCGCCGATCCTCGAGAGCGGGTGGGCGCAGACGTTTCGCGTCGTGCGGCAGGACAACTCGAAAGCGATCGCGGGCGCGACGGCGATCGTCGATGGGCGCGAGTTGGGTGTCACCGGCGCGGACGGGCGCATCGTGCTGCACGCTGGAGCGAAGCCGAAGCGCGTCCAATTCCGCTTCAAGGACTGGAAGATGCGCGGCAACGCGAGCCTCGCGCCGGCGAGCGGGTCGGTCGAGTTCGAGAGCGTCGTGCGCCTCGAAGTGCCGAAGAACGCGCGCAAGAAGAAGCCCTGAACGCGAACGGCGAGGGCGTGCACTCGATGCGCGCTCGGGCATCGACGACCGGCCCGTTCGACGCGAGCCGCGCGCCGGACGAGGCGCTCCACCATTCGAACTCAGCGTACGTCGCGGCACGCAGCTATCTTCAGGCACATGTGCAACGTCTCGCCCGTGAGCGTCTTCGCCTTCGTCCTGGCCGGGACTCTCGCTTGCGCGCCTGACTCTCGACCGAGGTCCGACGTCGTCCAGTTGCAGACGTTGGCGTCACCGGCCTCGAGTCCGAGTCGCGTGCCACGGCTTGGCGTCGATCTGCGCGGTCAGATCCACCTGAGTTGGGTGGAGGAGCGCGAGACGGCCGAGGGCAGCTCACTCGCCACGTTGCGCTTCTCGATGCTGAGTAACGGTGCGTGGACGCCCGCTCGCACGGCAGCGAGTGGCCCGCGTTGGTTCGTGAACTGGGCCGATTTTCCCGCGCTCGCGGCTCTCGATGGAGAAAACCTCGTCGCTCACTTCCTCGAGCGGAGCGCCGAGGGCCACTACGACTATCACGTGCGTTTCGTTCGTTCGAGCGATGGCGGTGCGACCTGGAGTCCTCCCGCCCGTCTTCACGCCGACGAGGGAGCGGGCGAGCATGGCTTCGTCGCCTGGACGGCCTCGAGCTCGGAGGAACAGGCTGCGGTTTGGCTCGACGGTCGCAACACGAGCGCGCACGGCGCGGGTGGTCACGACCTGGTTGGGCACGACGCGGGCGTCGAACCCGGCGCGATGGCGCTGTACACGCGCACGGTCCGGGCCGACGGGGTGCTGGGCGATGAGATCGTGCTCGACGATCGTGTGTGCGATTGCTGCCAGACCGCGGCCGTGCGTGCCGCAGATGGCGCGTTGCTCGTCGCCTACCGCGATCGATCGAGCGACGAGGTGCGCGACATCTCGGTCGTTCGGCTCGCGCCGGGGCGGGCACCAAAACGAGTCTGGACCAGCGGCGACGGATGGAAGATCGTCGGATGTCCCGTCAACGGCCCCGTGCTCGCCGCGGCGAAGAACGACGTCGGTCTCGCTTGGTTCACGCTTGGAAGCGACGGCCAAGCCCGCGTGTTGTGCGCCTTCTCGAACGACGCCGGCCGCACGTTCTCGAAGCCGACGCAACTCGCCGGGGAGAGCGCGCTCGGCCGTGTCGATGCGGTCTTCGATGCGCGCGGCCAGCTCGTCGTCACCTGGCTCGATGCACGTGAGAAGGGCGGCGAGTGGCGCATCGCGCGCGTTGGAAGCTCCGGGCGAGTGTTCGACGACAGCCGGGTCGTCGGTGTGTCCAGCGGCCGCGAGAGCGGGTTGGCGCGACTCGCCGCGACGGATAGCGGCATCGTCTTCGCCTACGTAGATTCTGGTGCGGAGCCGCGCGTGACCACTTTGCTCCTCGATTGGAATTCTCCCGAGACGCGTTGAGCGGGCCACACGGGAACGAGGCCATCGTCTAGCGGCGAGGTCTAGCAGCCCGTTCTAAAGAGTCCGGCCGCCTGAAGAAGCGTGCCGTCGCACTGCTGCGTCGGACTCCTCGCGCCGTCCTCAGCGGCCAAGGAGGCCGCTTCCGGCGTCGCTCCTTC
>JAYTBY010000389.1:0-8361 GCA_043736755.1 Planctomycetota bacterium
CATGCTGCCCGCCGACGTCATCGGCACGCAGATTTACAACCCGCAGTCCGGCGGCTTCACCACGCGCAAAGGCCCCATCTTCGCCAATCTTGTTCTCGCCGACGAAATCAACCGCGCGCCCGCCAAGGTGCAGTCCGCGCTGTTGGAGGCGATGCAGGAGAAACAGGTCACCATCGGCGACCACAGCTACAAGCTGGAGGAGCCGTTCCTTGTGCTCGCCACGCAGAACCCCATTGAGCAGGAAGGCACCTACCCGCTGCCCGAGGCGCAGGTGGACCGCTTCATGTTGAAGCTCAAGATCGGCTATCCCTCGCGTGAAGAGGAGCGGCAAATCCTCGACCTGATGGCGCGCACCAGAGATCGGAAGAGCACCCGGCTGTGGCCGAAGCCGCGGTGATCGGCGTGCCGAACGAGAAGTGGGGCGAGGCCGTGAAGGCGCTCCCCGTCCTCCGGCCGGGCGCCGAAGCGAGCGAGCGCGTGCTCATCGATCGCTGCCGCACGCGCCTCGCCCACTACAAGTGCCCGACGTCCGTCGAGTTCCGCGACACGCTTGCGCGTACCGCGACAGGCAAGCTCCAGAAGTTCGCGCTGCGCGCCCCTTTTTGGGCCGGGCGGACGCGTCAAGTGGACTGACGCACTTCTCGGACACAGCGCGTGGCGGACGAGGCTCTGGCTCCTCGAGTTGAAGCCGCAAGTGGGGAGCGGAAGCCCAAGCGGATGACGTTCGTTCGAGGGTTGCCGCTCTGGCCGTGTTCGAGCAGGTGTCGAGGTCGCGTGCGTGCGGATCCGGTCGGTTGTTCCTTCGTCCGGCTGCTCCACGCGATCGCGCTATTCACGTCGCGGAGGTCGGAGGCGCAGGTCGGCCTGCTCTGCGTGCGGCACAGCTCCACCGCGCACTCCTTGGATGTGCGCGGCTCGCTGCCGTCCTGAACTATCGAACGCTGGGCTCGGTGACCGATCGGCGCGCTCGGGTCAAAGCTCGCGACCTTGTCGCCCTCGACCTCGGCGCTCGCGATGGATTCCGACGGAGCGCGTTCGCCGTTGCCCCTGGAAGACGGGCCACTGACCCAATTCGCCGACAAGAACCCGCGAATCGAGATCTCGGCCGTGCCGTTCACCCGTGCAGCGTGGCCGTTGCTTTCACGGTGCACGTCGGCCGCGAATCGAGAACCGCGTGATCGTGATGGGCTGTTGCGTCGGTCCGACGGCGAGAGCGATCCGCGTGTCGATGCCGCGCGCGTCGAAGTCGAAACGCAGCGTGCTCACGCCAGCGTTGATCCTTTGAGTCAGCGTACGCGAGCGTAAGTACTCGGTGCTGCCGCGCGGCCGGTACGAGAGCCCGATGTTCGTCGATTCGTGGGCTCTTACTTCGAGGAGAGCGAACACGTGCTCGCACGCCTGCCAATCGATCGGCGGCAACGTGGCACGTGCTCCGGCACGCGTGGCGCGCAGCTCGAATCCGCTCCCAGAACGACCGACGCCGAGGCCGTCCTCGGCGTCCGTGCGTTCGGCGAGATCGTCCGTGAGTTCGAACAACGGCATGGCGGCTGCGTCGAACGCGGCGTCGAATCCGTGCGAATCGTGGCGCGGCAGCAACTGGGCCGGAGACTCGAGACGCAGTACCCCCTCGGTGAGGCACACGATGACGACAGCGGGGCTCTCGCTCACGATCCGGTCGACGTCGAAGATCGGCGTCCAGAGTTGGACGGCGCGGCTGAAGTGCTCGGCGAGCAGCCGTTCGCAGTAGGGAAACATCGAATCGTGGAGGATGACCGCGCGCGGCAGCTCTGCGTCGTCGACCTCGGTGACCCTCACGCGAACGCCCAGAACCGTGCTCGATTCGATCACCTTCGCACGCGGTGTGCGCGGCACGTATGCGAGATCGTCTTGCGGCAACAGATCGAACACGCGCATCCTGTGCGCCCACGAGTCCTGTCCATAGTGATCGGGGACGAGCTCGTCGTCGCGCAGAGGCTCGATCGAAGGGAATCTCGCGCGCAGCGAACGCACCAGTTCGCGGTAGCCGGCGACCGCCCCGCGGCCATACCAGTGCGTGCCCTGCGGGAAGTACACGTGATCGTCGATCGCGTCGCGTTGCTTCTCGGCGATCAGCGCCGGCCGCAGATCGACGATGTCGAGATCGGAGCCGGTCTGCAGACGCGCGAACAGCTGTTCGAAGCGCGATGGACCGACGCGGGTCGTGGCTTCCGGCAGCATCTCCGGGTAGATCGATTCCTTGTTCGGCGTCAGCGCGAGCATGTACAGGATCCCGCGCCGCCGCATGGCCTCGCGCTGCGCTTCGAAGGCTAGAGCCCAAGCCTCGACGTCAGGGCGGGAGAGTGGTGCAGCGCCGCGCGCGATCTCGATCGAACGCTCACCGGCGTAGAACATCCAGCTGTTCTGGCCGAGCAGGACGACCGGCGTTCCGCTGCGCTGCATGACGAATATGTTCTGAATCGCGTGCGCTCGGATCAGCACGTCGCGCAGACCGAATACATCGGCGTACCAAGCACCAAAGCCTCTCGACCAGCGCATCCAGGCTCTCATCGTCCGCGGCCAAGGCGGCCAAACGGCTGCTGCGCGGAGTTCGTGCGCCTCGGGGCTGCGTGAATGAGCATCGCGTGCGAGCTGGTCGATCGACGGAGCGGCGATCAAGAGCATCAGCGACGCAATCGCGAGCACATCGAGTCGGCGTCGTAACTTCATCACGATGAATCGAAGCGAACGAGGCGCAGCGCTCGTCAGCTTGCCTTCGATCCGCGGATCGAGAAGGCGTGCACGACGGGCGTTGTTTCGCTGTGTCCGGCGAGCAGCGCGCAAACGCGGCCGTCACGGCGGACTTCGAGGCACCAGCCTACCGTCGCGCGGCCGGCACGGAGGTCGTACTTCGCCATCGAAGAGCGCTTGTCGTCGACAGCGTTCACAGGGGAGCCGCTTTCGTCACACGGCACATCACCAAGCAGACGGCTGGCTGGAAGGGTCGGACGCCCCCGATCCGCTCGGATGGCTGCAAGTTGCTGTTGGCGGAGACCGAGCGGCGCACACAGGTCAACTCACGCGACCTGAAGGACGATCCGGGTAGGCCCCCCCGACATGCGCCGTGGGCGGGTCCGATCCCCGCTCGATCCCCCCGACCCGCCCGCCGATTGCTAGGATCACAAGGCATCGAATCGAACGTTGCGCCCCGCGCAGCGCAGAAAGGCAACGTACATGCTGAGACTCTCGTGGCTCGCTCCCTTGGCGCTCGCGACGACGGCGTTCCTCGCCGCACCCGCGCATGCGCAAGCTCCCGGCAGCAAGATGCCTCCCGTCGTGCTCGAAGGATTGGCGCAGACCGGCGCCAAGACCTTCGACGACTTCCTCGGACGCGCTGTCCTCATCGAGTTCTTCGCCTATTGGTGAGGCCCTTGCGGAGGACAGGTCCCGCACCTCAACGAGCTTCAATCGAAGTGGGGTGACAAGGGCCTGTCGATCATCGGCGTGACCGATGAAGGCAAGGGTGAGACGGAAAAGTGGATCGCTGCGAAGGGCGCCAAGTACGCCTACGGGTACGACAAGGGCGGCAAGCTGTCGCGCTACTTCGGCGTGTCGGGTATCCCGCACGTCGTGTTGATCGATGCCACAGGTGTCGTGCTCTACAACGGCGGCGCCGGCGGAGCCAGCGAAGAGCTGTTGCGCAAGGCGACCGCGGGCGCGCTACCGAAACCGCTGTGGGAATGGACCGCGGCGGCGAAGAGCGTCAAGAGCGCGCTGCTGAAGCAGCAGTTCAAGGCGGCGATCGACGAAGCCGCCAAGCTCGGCGAGCCCGACGGCGGACCAGCGATCAAGTCGGCGGTCGAGGGCATGGTGAAGGCCAAGGTCGAGCTGATGAACGCGACCTACAAGAAGGGCGATTTCCTCGGCGCGGAGGTCGCGGCGAAGAGCCTGCAGAAGGACCTGGCCGGACTGCCCGAGCAGGCCGAAGCCGTGAAGACGGCGGCGGACATCGAGGCCAACACTGCGGCCGAGCCGGTGCTGAAGAACCAGCGGCTGATCGCCAAGATCCGCGAGAAGGCCCCGACCAAGCGCAAGGAAGTGGAAGCGGCGATCGAGGACCTCACGAAGATTCGCAAGAACGCGTCGGGCACGTTTGCGGCCGAGGAGGCCGACGCTCTCGCGCTGCAGCTGCGTGCGATGTTGAACCGCGACAAGTAGCTCGAGCGCGGAAACGAACGGCGCGGCCGCGACCTGTCGCAGCCGCGCCGCTTCGTGTTCTTGGGCTGGAGCTCTGCGCTATGCGGGAACTCCTTCCACGATCTTCGAGCTCTGCAGCAACAGCCACAGCAGCGGCATGCGGCAGGGCTCGTAGGGCTCCGCTGCGCCGCACGCAGCAGAGGCCCGCTCCGAACAGTGACCGACCGACCCCCTTGTCCCGGGGATCCAGAGCACGTCCACGCGCTGACGGCCAGTTCCGCGCGCGACCCGCCGCGATCGATCAGAGCGTGATCGCCACCGCTGCAGCCGCCGTCATGAGGTTCGACGCCAAGTCGCGTACCCCGGAGATCGTGATCGTCGTCGTCCCGGGCGTGATCGCGGCGGTCGTGTAGAGACGCACGGTTCGTCCATCGAGGAGAAGCGCCGCACTCTGGGTGTTCGGCACGCCCGAGACATCGAAGTTGAGCGCGTTCTGTGCCGTCGCGGCCGTGACCGGTTCCGAGAACGTCACGTCGACGATGCGGCTGGCCGGGTCCGCCGTCTGGTTGCGGTCGGCGACCACGACGGTGGGGATCGTCGCGTCGCCGGTCACGGTGCCCGAGATGCTCGCGCTCGCGCCGAGCGGATTCCCAGCGACGTCGGAGATGCCGTTCGCGATGACGATGAAGCTTGCGCCGGTCGACAGGTTCACGTCGAGAGGTAGCGTGATCGCGATCGTGCTCGTCGTCGAGTCGTGGACGAAGATCGCGCTTGCGAGCGGCACGTCGGTACCGATCGGGCTCTGCAGCGTCCATCGCGCCGGAGTGACGGCCGCCGAACTCACGACCTGCTCTCCGAACGTGGCCGTGACGCGGTCGTTCGCCACCCCGGAGATCGTGATCGCCCTGGCCGCGGTCAGGCTTGGACCGATTGCGTCGGTCGCGCTGATCGCAATCGTCGTGGTGCTCGCCACGTTGCCGGCCGGATCGCGCAGCCCGGCGACCTGCAGTGAGCTCGACCCCGGAACGAGCGGCGTGGCGAAGACGAGCCTTACGCTCATCGATCCGCCGAGATCCTGGGTTGCGATCGGGACGAGGCCACCGCTCGCTGTGAAAGTCGGGGCCGGATCGAGGACGACCGGCTCGTCGAACGCGACGTCGATCGTGCGACCGAAGGGATCGAAGATCGAGTTCTGCTGCACCGTGATCGCCGCGGGGACCACTTGGTCGCCGCTGACGATCCCGAACTGTCCGGCTCCTTCCGCGATCGGGTTGCCAGCGAGGTCTCGAACGCCGTCGCAGAGCAGTGCGTAGACGCTTCCCACGGCGAGATCGCTCTCGCGCAGCGTGATCGTGACCGTGCGCAACGCCGCGTCGTACGCGATCGTCGAGTCGGCGAGGTCGACCTCTGCGCCCTGAAACAGCGCGAAATGCGCCAGATTCGTCGCATCGGACGCCATCACGGGTTCGCCGAAAGTGCAGGTGAGGACGTCGTTCTCGATTCCGCTCACAGCCAGAGCAGCGACTGTGACGATCGTCGGCGCGATTTCGTCGGCCGGCGCGATCGTCTGGACGGGCACGGCCACGAGCTGGTTCCCGGCGAGGTCGAAAACATTCTCGAGCGCGAGCGTGTCGCCGCCCGGGACCAGCGCGGCGTCGAAGCTGAGCCTCACGACGTCACCAGGCCAGAGGAGGCTCGCGTCGACGACGTTCTGTCCGCTCGAAGCCGTCCAGTCGAGCAGTGCGTCCGCGAAGTCCGTCTCGAGCGCCTCACTGAACGCGAGGTCGACGACGCGACCGCCGCGGTCAGCCGTCAAGTTCTGCGTGACGCGCAAAACTTCCGGTGCATCGACGTCGCCCGTGACGACTCCGGAGACGACGGTCCCCATCTCGATCGCGTTCCCGCCGAGGTCGCGGATCGCGTCGAGTGCGAGCGACCACTCGACGCCCGTCTGCAGGTTCACGTCGTTGCCGCTGTCGGCAGAGAAGTCGATGACGATCGTGCGCCGTTCGGGAACGTACACGATCGAAGCTCCGTCGAGCTGGATCAGCGTCCCCGCGGGATGCTCGAACTGAAATCGCGCCGGATCGACGGCGTCCTCCGGCAAGAGGTCGTCGTCGAAGGCGATCTCGATACGATCGTTCGACGCGCCGGTCACGCTGATCGCCGCGGTGGTTTCCGTGGCGGGCGGCACCGTGTCATCGGACGTGAGCGGGAAGAACGCGACCGGCGCTGACGGATTGCCAGCGAGGTCCAGCACGCCATCCACCGCGATCGTCGTCGCTCCGGGGAGGAGCGCCGCGTCGAACGAGACGCGCAGCCGCATCCCGTTCGCGAGCAACGCCGCCCAGCGCGGTTCCGCGCCGTTGCTGGACGTGTAGTGGGCAACGTCCTCGACGGACTCGGCATCCATCGGTTCGTCGAAGACGAGATCGATCGTCGCACCCTGCGGGTCGAGTGTGCGGTTCTGGATCGCGCTCGCGAGGCGCGGCGGAAGCACCTCCGCGACGACGGCAATCGCCGTCGGCCCTGAACTCGAGTGCGAACAGGCTGAGAGGGTAGCGAGGAGGAGGAAGGAGAACGCAGCCCAATGGCTGGAGGAGCAACGACGCGCCAAGGGCGCGTCGGCGTGATCGAGGAACATTTGAGACCTTGGTGGAGACGGACAGCCGCACAGCTGGAACGGGCCGCAGGTATCGGACGATCGGACGGTGCGCTTGACCGGGTTCTGGGAGATCTGTGTCCAAGCGACTTCATCCGTCCTCGACCGACCGTTCGAGCCGTTTCCGAGCTGATCGCGAGGCCGCGACGTCTGGAAACGGCGTCTCGGCATTCCGAGATGCTGCTTCGCGTCTTGGCAGCGACTACGAGGGAGTCGCCGGCGCGGAGTGTCCGACCTTGCGCACGCCGCCGCGCCATCGAGGTGATCTAGAACTCGCGCGACCCGAGTGCTCCGCGCGCCTCGATCAAGTCCCCGCGGGGACGTCGGCTTCGACGAGGTTCGCGAGCATCCCGAGCGATTCCTGCCAGCCGACGTAGCACGCTTCGGCGGGGATCACGCCGGGAACTCCCTCTTGCACGATCGAGAGCTCGGTTCCGAACACGACCTTCTTGAACGTGATCGTGACGCTCATCTCACCGGGCAGGTTCGGATCCTCGAACTTGTCCGTGTAGCGGATGCGCTCACCGGGCACGAGCTCGACGTACTTCCCGCCGAACGCGTGGCTCCCGCCGTTCGCGAAGTTCGTGAACGACATCCGGTACGCGCCACCGACGCGGGCATCGATGTGGTGCACGTGCGCAGTGAATCCATGCGGCGGCAACCACTTGGTCATCGCGTCGGCCTCGAGGAACGCGCGGTAGACGCGCTCGGGCGGAGCGCGCAGGACGCGGTGGAGCCGGATCGTGTGCGTGGCGTTGGTCATGGCGAATGCGAGCTCGTCGTGGGGCGGAATGAAGTGGTCGAGCCGTGTCGCTCAGGAAACGTCCGGGACGTGAGTCACGCGGGAGCGTGGAGCGCCCATTCTGGCCGCCCAAGTGAGCTGGAGATCCCCAATCGCGGGGATCGTGGAGCGTTGGGAACGACATCCATGTGACGCTGGTCGCCGCTGTAACGCACGCGCTTCCTGTGTGGAGGCACGACATCCGAGCCCCAAGCAGCCGTCCACCATGCGCACGAGCCTACTCTCACTCCTCGTTTTCCTCGCGCTCGCCGAGCCGCGGGCGGCCGCCCAATGCCTCGACTGGTCGAGCACGTTCGGCGTGCCGGGGGTGGGGGGGCAGCACGTGAACGAACTCGAGGTGCGCGCGTTCGCGTTCCACGATGACGGGAGCGGGCCGGCGCTCTACCTCGGCGGCTACTTCGACTTCGCGGGGGGCGCGTTCGCGGAGCACTGCGCGCGCTGGAACGGCTCGAGCTTCGAAGCGCTCGGCGCGAGTCCCGACTATCCCGTCGGCGATCTCGAGGTCTTCGACGACGGCAGCGGGCCGAAGCTCTACGCAGGCATGCGCGTGTGGCCCGGCCCCGTCCTCGCGCGCTGGGACGGCAGCACGTGGACGACGCTCGCGGGCTCGAGCTTGCCCGGCGCCGCGGCCTACGACCTCGCGGTCTTCGACGACGGTGGCGGCGCTGCGCTCTACGCCGCCCAGGGTGCCGTCCTGCGTTGGACAGGGAGCGGATGGTCGACG
>JAYTBY010000390.1:0-1689 GCA_043736755.1 Planctomycetota bacterium
GGCCCATCGTCGACGGACGCGTCCAGTTGACGCTCGTCGATCACTTCGGCGACGGCCAATCGTCCGGCTGCCTGTCGACATCGTTCGAGGCCGAGGTGCTAGGGGACGGGACCTTCACGATCCGCGACTTGCCGCCCGGTCGCGGCTTCGTGTTCGCGTTGTGCCCCGGATACGTGTCGAAGAGAGTGCGCGCCGCGACGCTGGCCGACGCCGGCATCACGTTGAGCCCGGGTGCCACACCCGCAGACGAGGAGCGCGCGTGGAAAGACCTCGGCGACATCGTGATGCAGGTCCAACGCGCCGAGGTCCCCGCCGCGTCGCCCGTCACGATCGAGATGGTGGCGACGGGCAGCGTCGAGGTCACTGTGACGCGGCCCGACGGAACTCCGATCCCGAACGCCGAAGTGTACGCATCTCCGAATGTCAGCATCCCCCACCAGGGCTCGACGCTCGTGCCGTGGCGGCATTGGCAGATGAGGGCGGACGCGCGCGGGATCTATCGCTTCGAGGACGTCCCGCCGGACACTTCGCTGTGGCTCTGGGCGAACGCGAACGGTTTCCAGATGAGCGCGCAGGACCGCGAGAAAGCGCCGAGCGTCGCCGTGATCTCGAACGAGGTCTCGCGGCGCACGATCGTGCTCGAGCCCGTCGGCGACGTGCCGAAGTGACCGCGGATCAGCGCGCCCAGAGCTCGCCCATGAGCTTCGCCGTCTCCGCATCGTGCCGCACGAGTTCCGCCTTCACGTATGGATAGAAGTCGTTCGTCCCGAAGTACGCCTCGCTGGACTCGGCGAAGAATTCGGACGGGTTTTCCAGCGCGTAGTGACGAGCATCGGTGCCGTTCGCGCGCAGGACCTCGTCGTAGGTCTTCGAAAGGGCGGCACGCTTGTGCGCGGCGTCGATCTGCGCACGATCGTTCGTGCTCATCCGGTCGTGGAAGGCGTGCGCCAACTCGTGCAACACCATCGCCGGTTGCTCGCCCGTCCACTCGAGGAAGTTCTTCGCGTTCGAGATGTGCACTGCGCGCGCCTTGCGCGGATCGCTCTTGTTCTCGCGCAGCCAATCGACGGAAGGGTGGTAGACGGCGCACGGGAACTGGGGGTCGTTGCGATCGAGCCAGATCGTGACTTCGCGCAACGTCACGAGTGCGGGCTTCGGCACGGCGCGGCGCACGTCGAGCAACTTCGCGGCGAGGAGGAGCAGCGTCTCGCGGCCCAGCTCGTCCTTCGGATTCGCGAGCGAGCGTTCGACTTGGACCGTGAAGCCCTCGATCTCGCGGGTGACGTAGCCGTCGGGTCCGCGCTCGGGCTTCTGCACGGCGAAGCTCGACGAGAGCAGCAGGACCGCACCGATGATCTCGGTTCGCATGGGATCGATCCTCAGCGCGCGAAGGACGGATGTGCCGCGGACCCGCCCGAGCGCAAGTACGCGAAAAGGTCCAGGACTTCTTGCTCGTCGAGCACGTCGATGAGGCCCGTCGGCATGCGCGATAGCGGATACGGCCGGCGCATTTCGACGGAATTGGCCGCGATTGCGACCAACTCGTCGCTCGGCGTGCGGCGCAAGGCGATGACGCCGTCCTTCTCGGACTCGATACGCCCGACGAAGAGGTCGCCGTCGACCGTGCGCAATTCCGTGTCGCGGTATTGGTCCGAGATCGTCACGGACGGATCGAGGAGCGCATCGAGC
>JAYTBY010000391.1:0-1689 GCA_043736755.1 Planctomycetota bacterium
CGCAACAGGTTGGCGGCTCGGACAGCTGCGCGACCCCGGATGTCCTCGTCGGCACCGGTTCGTTCGCGTTCGACAACTCGCTGGCCTCGACCGGCCCGCAAGGTCAGACCGAAGCGGCGTGCCTCCTGTTCGGCAACACGGCCGTCCTGAACGACGTCTGGTTCCGTTGGACGTCCACGTTCAATGGCGTGGCGCGCATCACGACGTGCGGAATCGGGAACGGGATCGACACGAAGCTCGCGATCTACCTCGGAACAGGTTGCCCGGCGGGCGCTGCGCTCGGTGGCAACGACGATGCGTGCGCGACGTTCGAGAGCACGGTCGACCTCACGGTGGTCCTCGGTCAGTCGTACATGATTCAGCTCGGCCTGTACCCCGGCAACAACCCGCCGGCCGTGCCGGGCATGGGCCTCCTGTCGATCAACCCGATCACGCCGCCGCCCGAGGACAACTGTGCGACGCCCGTCGTGATCGTCGGGCCGGGCACCTACCCGGACAACAACACGACGGCCACGACCGGCACGCAGGGGCAGACCGAAACGGCCTGCAATCTCTTCGCCAACACGACGGTGCGCGCCGACGTCTGGTACCGCTGGACCTCCACGTTCACGGGCACCGCGCGCCTCGACACGTGCGGCTCCGGCGCGGGCATCGACACGAAGATCGCGGTGTACGCGGGCGCCGGACGTCCGACCGCGGCGGCGATCGACTGCGACGACGATGCGTGTCCGACCTTCGAGAGCACGGTCGTCTTCCCGGTCGTCAACGGACTGCAGTACACGTTCCAGATCGGGCTCTACCCGGGCGCCGCTCCGCCGGCCGTGCCGGGCTCGGGCACGTTCACGATTCAACCGCCTTGCACGCCGCCCGTCGGCACGCCGTTCTGCTTCGGAGACGGCAGCCCCGTGGCGTGCCCGTGCGGCAACTCGGGTGCGGCGGGCAACGGCTGTGCGAGCAGCAGCGTGGCCGCGGGAGCCAACATCGCCGCGACGGGCAGCGCGTCCATCGCGACGGACACCCTCCTCCTGCAGGGTTCCGGGATGCCCAACAGCTCGGCGCTCTACTTCCAGGGGACGGGCCAGCAGAACGGCGGACTCGGCTCGTTGTTCGGCGACGGCAAGCGCTGCGCGAGCGGGACGGTCATCCGCCTCAAGACCGTGACGAACGTTTTGGGCGCTTCGCAGTATCCGGGCGGCGGCGATCCGTGCGTCTCGGTCCGCGGCGTCGTCCTGGCACCGGGGATTCGCACGTACCAAGCCTGGTACCGCAACGCCGCCGCGTTCTGCACGACCTCGACGTTCAACCTGTCGAACGGACTCGAGATCAACTGGCAACTGTGATCGCGACGGAACTGTCGACCTCCGGGTGACAGGTTCGTTCTCGTGAATCGAGCGAGGCTGGCCGTCATCGGTCAGCCTCGCTCGTTCGTGATGCAGGCTTCAAGTGGACGGGAGACCCGTCGGCGCCCGAGCGCGTCGGCACGAGTCTCGATCGGGTAGGAAACGGATCCGGCTGATCCGCTCGAGCCTCCCCGTGAGAGGCGCCGACCTCTAGGGGAAGCGCACGTGCGGCGCTCGCGCGCGACACCGCGCAGCACGCCTGCCGATCGCACCGTCGCAGCTCGCAGTGCTCGTGCTTCAGCCCGCGATGTGTCGCGCGATGGACGCGACGAGCGCGACCGCGGTCCAG
>JAYTBY010000392.1:0-8338 GCA_043736755.1 Planctomycetota bacterium
TCGAGCACTTTCGCTTTGATCTCGGCCGCGTCGGCCAGAGCGGCGCGGATGTCCACGCCCTTCTGGAACCGCAGGTCCTCGAGGACCGCTGCGTTCAACGGATCGGCAATCGCCACGACGAGCGTCTTCCCTTCGACGCGCAACGGAAGGACTCCGTAGGCGTGCGCGGTGCTGGCATCCACGAGTGCCAGTGCCGCCTTTTCCGGAATCACTCGCGCGAGATCCACCGCTTCGAGCCCGGATTGTTCGGCGAGCGCCTTCGCGATCTGTGACGTCGTCGCGTGCCCCAGCTGCACGAGGCACTGCCCGATGAGACCGCCGTGCTTGCGCTGCTCCTGGAGCGCCTCTTGGATCTGACCTTCCTTGACCGCGCCCTGCGCCTTCAGCACTTGGCCGAGGAGCCGCCTGCTGCCGCCGGTGGAAAGTGCTGCGGGACTCACAGGCGTGACTCCAGATCTTTGTCGTCCGCGGCGGAGTCGATTGCGACCTCGCGCGAGATCGAACCCTTCTTGACGAGCTCCAGTAGATAGTCGTCCAGCGTGATCATCCCGATCTTGCGCGACGTCTGGATCGTCGAGTTGATCTTGTTCGTCTCGTTCTTGCGGATCAGGTTCGCGATGGCCGGTGTCATCGTCATGATCTCGAACGCTGCGATGCGGCCCGAACCATCCTTCTTCGGGAGCAGCACTTGGCTGATCACGGCAAGGAGCGACACGGAGAGCTGCGCGCGGATCTGCTCCTGCTGATTCGCGGGGAATGCGTCGATGATCCGGTTCACGGTACGCGCCGAACCCGTCGTGTGCAGCGTGCCGAACACGAGGTGCCCCGTCTCCGCGGCCGTGATCGCGGCCGAGATCGTCTCGAGATCGCGCATTTCACCGAGCAGGATCACGTCGGGGTCCTGACGCAGCACGCGACGCATGGCCTCGGGAAAATCGGGCACGTCGACGCCGATCTCGCGCTGCGTAACCAGGCCTTGCTTGTGTCCGTGGTAGTACTCGATCGGGTCCTCGATCGTGACGATGTGACGATCCATCGACGAGTTGATCCAATCGATGATCGTCGCCAAGGTGGTCGTCTTGCCGGACCCCGTGGGGCCGGTGACGAGGATCAGTCCGCGCGGTTTGCGGAGGTAGGGCTTCAAGCCCTCGGAGAGTCCGATCTCCTCGAACGAGAGCAGGCGATTCGGGATCAACCGCAACACGGCCGAGACGCGCCCGCGCTGACGCAACACGCTGACGCGGAAGCGATCGCCGCCCTGGTGCGCCAAGCCGAAGTCCGTCGTGCCGATTTTCTCGACCTCGGCCCACTGCGCGTCCGAGCACAGCTCGCGGCACAAGATCTTGCACGCGGCGTCGTCGAGCACGACATCCGCGAGCGGCACGAGATCGCCCTTGATCCGCGCCACGGGCGGACGCCCCGGGTTGAGGTGGAGGTCCGACGCTTTGCGCGACACGCACAGCGACATGAGTTCCCGTACGCCGCCGTTCGTCACGAGTCAGAACCTTCCTGCATGAAGTCGATTCGTCCGTAGATGCCGTGCCCGAGCACGGCGCTTGCGCGAGAGAGCACGGCGCTTGCGCGGGAGAGCACGGCGCTTGCGCTCGCGGGCACAGCCCATGCGCGGGAGAGCACAGCGTCTGCGCCCGAACGCACAGCGCTAGCGCTGGAGATCACAACGTTCGTGCCCGCCAGCTCGGGCAGCGCAGCCCCCCTGCCGGAATCGAGGCGCGCCCTCAAAGGTCCTCCCCCGCCGCGAGCCGTGTGACACGGACGACTTCGTTCACGCTCGTGTCGCCGCGCAACACCTTGCGCGCGCCGTCGAACACGAGCGGACGCAATGCACCGCTCGCCGCCGCGCGCTTGCGCACCGCCTCGAGGCCCGAACCCTGGAAGACGAGATCGCGGATCGCCGCGTCCATCTCCAGCAGTTCGAAGACGGCGATCCGGCCGCGATAGCCGGTTCCTTCGCATGTGCGACATCCGCGAGCTCGGCGGAACTTGCGCCCGGCGATCGTCTGCGGATCGAAGCCCAGCGCGCGCATCTCGGCTTCGGATGGCAGGTACGGCTCCGCGCACTCGCCACACAATCGACGCACGAGTCGTTGCGCGACGACGGCTTGGACGGAGGCCGAGACGAGGAACGGCGCCACGCCGATGTCCACGAGACGTGTCAGCGCACTGGGTGCATCGTTCGTGTGCAACGTCGAGAACACCAGGTGGCCGGTCAACGCCGACTGGATCGCGATCTCGGCCGTTTCCTTGTCGCGAATCTCGCCGACGAGGATGACGTTGGGCGCCGCGCGCAACATCGCTTTGAGGATCCGCGCGAACGTGAGCCCGATCTTCGCGTTGACCTGGACCTGGTTGATGCCGGAGATGTGGTACTCGACCGGATCCTCGGCCGTGATGATCTTCACGTCTGGCCGATTGAGCTCCGTCAACGCGCCGTAGAGCGTCGTCGTCTTGCCCGAACCCGTCGGCCCCGTCACGAGCACGATCCCGTTCGGCCGTTTGATCTGGCGACGGAACCAGCGGTAGTCGTCGTCCTCGAAGCCCAGCTCCTTCAAGCTGATCAGCGAGCGCGAGCGATCGAGCAGGCGCATCACGATGGTCTCGCCGTGACTCGAAGGCAGGATCGAGCAGCGCACGTCGATCTCGCGCCCGTCGACGGTGAGGCCGATGCGGCCGTCTTGCGGCTTGCGTCGCTCGGCGATGTCCATCGACGCCATGATCTTCAGACGCGAGACGAGCGGCGCATGTAGATGAAGTGGATGTTCGGCCACGTCGCGCAGCATCCCGTCGACGCGAAAGCGCACGCGGACGGAGACGCGACCGGGCTCGATGTGGATGTCACTGGCGCGCGCTTCCAGTGCCTGTTGGAACGTGCGCGTCACGAGGCGCACGATCGGGGCGTCGTTCTCGGCGTCGCCATCCTCGACCTTCATCGAGCGCGCGACCGAGTTCTCCGGCACAGCAGCGCCGTAGTAGCGCGCCAACGCGCGCTTCAGCGCCGACGGCTGAGCCAGAGCGGCGGCGACGTCGATGCCCAGTGCGAAGCGCAGCTGATCCACGAGGATGCGCTTCGTGGGATCCTCGATCGCGACGACGAGCCGCCCGTTCTTCTCGAGGACGGGGACGAGACCTTGCTCGCGAGCCATGTCGGCCGGAACGCGAGCCAGGACTTCGGGGGCGATGCGGCCCTTGTCCAGGTCGACGAAGGGCAGACCTTGTTCCTTCGCCAGCGTGCGGTAGAGCGTGGCCTCGTCGACCAGCGCTAGTTTCAACAGCGCTTCCTCGAGACGGAGCCCGCCGTTGCGCTGGTAGGCCTGCGCTTCACGCAGCGCGCTTTCCGTCAGTGCGCCCGAAGCGACTAGCAACTCGCCGAGGGTCTGGGACACGAGGGGGACGGTGGGGCCGCGCGGCTGGGTAGGCACTCGGACCGGGGGGAGTAACCTACAAAAGCGCGAGAGCCGTCGGTACCGGGACGGTTCGTGAGCCGTCGGGTCCGCGGAGTCTTGGCACCTTAGGAGTGATGACCTCCCGCGGTCGGGCGGGAGGCCACAGGAGAGCGGCCGACCTCCGCGCGTGCGGAAGCCGGCCGTCGGTGCCACCGAGCTCGGTCGCGCTTACTTCGGCGTGGCCGGCGTAGCCGGATTTGCGACCGGAGTCGCCGCCCCGCCACGGCAGACGCCCGTGATCGGGATCTTGATCTCGGGCTTGTCCGGGTGACCGATCTTCACGACGAGCATCCCGCTGAAGCTGCCCGAGAGCGTGTCCGGCAACCCGTTCAGCGTGACCTCGATGTCGACCGCGTTCTCGTTCGCGACCGGGCGCACGACGGCGGTGAAGTTCTTCGAGAACTCCCACTCGAGCGTGTCACGGCCTTGGATCGAGACTTCGGTCGAGTTCAGCTTGAACTCGTTGTCGTGGCTCGTGAGGCGCACGGTGCGCGCCATCGTCTGACCCGGGCGGATGAGGCCCAGCGACACGAACTGCGGGTTGAAGGAGATCGCACCCGTGACGCGCGCCATGATCGTCGCCGAGACTTCGTAGGTCGGCATCGTGCCGTTCGGCATCTTCTCGCCGCCCGGGATCGACATGTCGCTCTTCATCTGCACCGAGTAGGCCAGGCTGCCCTCGACGAGACCCGGGCCGGCCGTGGCCACGAGTTCCCAACGCGTCGCCTTGCCCTCGGCGTCCTCGTCGAGCGCCTTGAGGTCGAGCTTCAGGCCTTGCGGCATGTTGTCCGTGACCGAGCTGAGCTTCACGCGCTGGCCCTTGGCCGTCGCGACCGTGAGCTTGTCCGTCGCCGTGTCCTTCTGGGACAGGTTCTGGAAGTTGATGCTCGGCGGGTTGATCGTGAAGAACGGATCGACGTCGGCTTCGAGCGAGAGGATCGTCTGCCCGCGCGGATCGTTCGTGAACATGTTGATCTTGCTGCCGGCGTGCCCGCGCTTGTTCTGCGTGTGCAGCGTGGCTTGGATCTCGATCTTGCGGCCCGGGGGCAGCGGCTTCCCGTACTGGTAAGGCACCAACTGACCCTCACCGTCCTGCGCCATGATCTGCGCTACCGTGCAGCCGCACGTCGGCTTGGCTTGCTTGATGATCAGGTCCTCTTCGCCCGACGACTGCATCAAGAACTTGTGGTTCAGCACGTCGCCCTGCATGACCTTGCCGAAGTTGATCGTGTCCGAGCCGAACTCGTACGTGATCCGCGCCTTCGAGTTCGGGTCCGTGTCCATCGTCGGATCGACGGGACCCTTCGCGGCGGCGGCCTTGGCATCGAGCGCCTTCTGCGTCTCGAGCTTGACCTGCTCGGGCGACTTGAGCTCCGGCGTCGGCGCCTGACCGACTTGCGTCGCGGCGGCATCGGCCGAGGCCTTCATCGCGGCCTGCGTCGCGGCGCCGGCCGTCTTGGCACCGTCCTGCACCAGAGCGGCGCCCTTGTCGGTGGCCGCCTTGGTGGCGGCCGCGGCCTGCTGCATCCCGGCCTTGGCTGCGTCGGTCGTCTTCGCGACCTCGGCGCCGACCTTGGCGCCGGCAGTGGAGCCAGCGGGTGCCGTGGCACTCGTGGCGGGTTGTGTGGTCGTGGTCTTACCAGCATCGCTGCACCCGGGCAGCAGGGCGGCCATGGCGACGAGCGCGCAGGTGGCGAGGAGGCGGCGCGCGACGACGCCTTGCGAGAGGGCATTCAACAGCATGTTTCGTTCTCCGGTGGAGGGCCGAGGATAGCCCGGCTGGGTGACGCTCGCCATTACGCAATGGCCGGGTAAGGGTTGGCCGGAAGATCGGGGGGAGCGGATTTTCTGCGCGGAGACGCTCCCGAGGGCACTGCGCGGGGCGCGGGCGTGGAGTCGAGGGCGCTCGTTGCTAGGCTCCCCGTCGTGGGGCGTTTCCTCTCTTCGGCAACCGGGGCCGCGGCCTGGACCCTGGTCCTCGGTGCGTGCGTTTGCCCGCCCGAGCCGGCCGATGTCCTTGCGATCGGCTTCCGTACGCCCGAGCAGGCCTTTCGGACCTTCCAGACCGCTACGCGCCTCGACGACCCGGATCTCGAATTGCGCTGCTTTTCCAGCAGCTTTCGCGCACGCAACCAGATCTCACAACTGACCTGGCGCGAGGCGCGCGCCGAGCTCTACGCGCGCCAGCCGTGGTTGCGGGCGGGCATCGTCGGTGCCGAGGTCGAAGCGGTCGAGGAGCTCCGCGGCATCGCCCGACTCCGGGTGGACACGGCCGGCGGCGACTACGACGTCATCCTCGTCCGGGAAGACTTCGCCGAGGCGTGGAGCGGCTCCGAGCGGGTCCTCGATTCTCTGATCGTCTGGGAGCGCGACACGGGGATCCAGAAGGGCGAGGGCGAGGGTCGATGGATCTTCGGCCGCGTCGCCCTCCCCCTCGGCGTCGACGGTGCCGCGGTCACGGACCTGCGCTTTGGGAGGGAATGGAAGATCGACGACGTCGGTGCCCTCACGGGATCCGGCGAGAGCCCCCCCCGCCGTGCCGAATCCCCGTAACAGAGCGAAGTCGACCACCAAGTCAGGCGCGCGCCGCGCGCACGGTTTCGTTTACGCCTTCGGGCCCGGTCGAGCCGACGGCGACCGGACGATGAAGGAACTGCTGGGCGGCAAGGGCGCGAACCTGGCCGAGATGTGCCGCCTGGGCCTGCCGGTTCCGCCCGGGTTCACGATCTCGACCGAGGTGTGCACGCACTGGTACGCAGAGGGACGCAAGCTCCCCGCGAGCCTCGCGGGCGAGGTCGAAGCCGCGCTCGCGCAGATCGAGAAGACCGTCGGCCGTCGCTTGGGCGATCCCGAGGACCCGCTGCTCGTCTCGGTGCGCTCGGGCGCGCGCGTGTCGATGCCCGGGATGATGGACACGGTCCTGAATCTCGGGTTGAACCCGCGCACGGTCGAGGGCTTGGCGCGCACGTCGGGCAATCCACGTTTCGCGTGGGACGCGTACCGACGCTTCGTCGGCATGTACTCGGATGTCGTGCTCGGCCTGAAAGCCCACGGCGAGAAGTCGATGGATCCGTTCCGCACCGAACTCGACCGCGTGAAGCGCGAGCGCGGTGCGAAACTCGACACGGATCTCACGGTCGACGATTTGCGGGCGCTCGTCGCGCGCTACCTCGAGATCGTGAAGGAGCGCACGGGGAAAGCGTTCCCCACGGATCCGCGCGAACAACTGTGGGGCGCGATCTCGGCCGTCTTCCGCTCGTGGAACAACGAACGTGCGATCGCCTACCGCGGCTTGAACCACATCCCCGCGTCCTGGGGCACAGGGTGCAGCGTCGTCGCGATGGTGTTCGGCAATTTGGGTGCCGATTCGGGGACCGGCGTCGCGTTCACGCGCGATCCGGCGACGGGGATGAGGAAATTCGTCGGTGAAGTGCTCATGGATGCGCAAGGCGAGGACGTCGTCGCCGGACTGCGCACGCCGGACCCGCTCTCGACGCTCGCAAAGCGCTCGCCGAAAGCGTGGAAGGAGCTCGTCGCGATCCAAGCGAGGCTCGAAGCGCACTACAAGGACATGCAGGACATCGAGTTCACGGTCGAACGTGGACGTCTGTGGGTCCTGCAGTGTCGCAGCGGAAAACGCACGGGCACTGCAGCGGTTCGGATCGCGGTCGACCTCGTGAAAGAGGGCGTGATCACCGAGCGTGAAGCGATTCTGCGCGTCGAACCGAGCTCACTCGACCAATTGCTGCAACCCGTGTTCGAGCCCGCGGCTCTCGCGGCGGCGCGCGCATCGGGACGTCGTCTCACGAAGGGCTTGAACGCCGGTCCGGGTGCTGCGTCGGGACCGATCGCGTTCACGCCGAGCCGCGCGATCGAGCTCGCGAAGCGCGGCGTGCGCGCCGTCCTGACGCGTATCGAGACGTCGCCCGACGACATCCTCGGGATGCAGGCTGCAGCGGGCATCTTGACCGCACGCGGCGGGATGACGAGTCACGCGGCGCTCGTCGCACGGCAGATGGGACGCGTATGCGTCGCCGGCGCGGGTGAACTCGAGATCGACTACGGCGCGGGCACGATGACCGTGCGCGGACGCACGTTGAAGGAAGGCGACTGGATCAGCATCGACGGCTCGACGGGCGAGGTCTACGCAGGCGAGATGCCGACGGGATCGTCCGACGTGTGCGCGGTCCTGCTCGAAGGCGCGAAGCCCAAGCGTGGCTCGATTTCTTCGGCGTACAAGTCGCTGCTCGGTTGGGCCGACGACGTGCGCAAGCTCGGCGTGCGCGCGAACGCGGACCAACCCGATCAAGGCCGCGCGGCCGTCGCATTCGGCGCCGAGGGCATCGGGTTGTGCCGCACGGAGCACATGTTCTTCGGCGAGGGCAAGATCGAACTCGTGCGCGAGATGATCCTGGCCGAGACCTCGGACGAGCGTGTGCGCGCTCTCAAGAAGCTGCTGCCGCTGCAACGCGCAGACTTCGCCGGCATCTTCCGCGCGATGGCGCCGCGACCCGTGACGATCCGCAGCCTCGATCCGCCGCTGCACGAGTTCCTGCCGCACGACGAGGCCGCGGTCGCGGCGGTGGCGAAGCACCTCGGGCTCGCGACAGAACGCGTGCGCGACAAGGCCGAAGCGCTGCGCGAGCAGAATCCGATGCTCGGACTGCGCGGTTGTCGCCTCGGGATCCTGTACCCCGAGATCACGATCATGCAGGCGCGCGCGATCTTCGAAGCCGCGTGTGATGTGGCCGCGGAGACGAAGAAGAAGCCCAAGGTCGTGATCATGATCCCGCTCGTCGGCACGCGCGCCGAGCTCGATCTCCAGGCCGAAATCGTGCGCGCGACGGCCGAGGAAGTGTTCGCCGAGCGCCGCATGC
>JAYTBY010000393.1:0-1685 GCA_043736755.1 Planctomycetota bacterium
CGTCAGTGCGTCGACACGCGACTCGAAGTCGTCGCCAGCCGGAACCCAGCCCGTCGCCGCCGAGATGCGCGCGACAAGTTCGCGAATCCCTTCGCGCACGATGACACGTGCCGCGACGAACGCCTCTTCGGGTGAGGCTCGCGCGTACAGGGTTCCGACGAGCGCGCGCTGCACGTCGTCGAAGAGCGGCACGTTCACGGCGCCGGGTACGTGATCCTCGGCGAACTCGCCCGGACTGCGCAGATCGACGACGCAGCGCGGCGCGGAATCGAGGAGCGTGTGCGCGTCGAGGGTAGGGAAGGAGATCTGCATGGCCCGCCGTGCGGGCGACGACTCTATCCGCTGCCGGTGATCACCGATCGCGCGAGGGTTGGCGCTCGGACTTCGAGCCCGGCCCGGCGCGAGGTGCTTGGAAGCGTTCACGGACCGCGCGTCGGAACTCCTCGTGACCGAGTTTGTCGAGTTCCATGAGCTCTGGTTCCGTGGCCTGTCCTTGCTCGCGCAGCGTCGAGACCACGCGCTCGCGCTGAATCCGAAGGACGAGATCGCGCCGTTCGGCCGGCGACTGCTCGGCATATCGCAAGTGGTCCGCACTGCGCGGTCGCGAGGCTTCGAAGAGATGCCGGCGCGCCAGACTCGCCGCGTCCTCCGTCCGTGTGGCCCCGCGGTTCAGGCCCTCGTTGCGATTCGGCTCGCGCTCCTCGGAAACGCGCTTCAGGCGCATGAGCTCGATCACGAGTTCGTCCTCGGGCAGCGCCTCGATACGCCCGATTTCCTCGCGCGAGAGCCCGAACTTGCGGGCCAGGATGCCGCCGAGCTTCTCGCGACCTTGGCGACGGACTCTCTCGCGCATCTCGCCCAAAATGCGCTCGCGTTCCTCGGCGGGCAGGCGCTCGAAACGCGCACGCCAAGCCTCGGGCGTCGATCCATGCGCCTTGGCGAAACGCTCGCCGCCCTCGACGAGCGCGAGATCGTGGAGCAGCGCGCGACGGCGCTCGGGATCCAAGCGCTGGATGCGCGCGCGATCCTCGGGCGTCAACTTCGTCTCGACGCGACTCAAGGCTTCGGTGAACGAGCGAGCACGGTCCTCGAGCACGGCGCGCTCGGGCTCCGGCATCGAACGCAGGCGGTCGAACCGCTCGCGCAAGCGCGCCTGCTCCTTCGGCGTGAGCATTTCCCAGCGCGCGCGCGCCGCGTCGAGTGTGCGGTCACCCGCGAACACGCTCGGCGATGCGAGAGCAAGGATCACGAGCGCGAGTAGGAGATGGATGAGGCGCATGATCAGCCCTCGTCCTCGAGGTCTTCGAGCAACACCGCCGCGTCTTCGGGCAACGTCGAGAGCAACGTCTCGACGTCGTCCGTGACGAGGACGTCCCAGTTCTCGAGGACGTCGAGTGCCGCGAGCATCTCGTCCGACACAGGCGCGTTCGACGAGCCCACTGCGGTCCGATCTGCGCCGGAGGGCGTCATGTCCACGATCGCAGGAGGTGCCGGATCCCGCTGCGTTTCGAGGCCGCGAACGATCCACGCGATCGCCGCGAGGACGGCCGCCGCCGCTGCGAAGCCTGCGAGGCGCCACGCAATGGGACGCGCGCGCGGCGGTGTGAGCGGTCGCACGGTCTCCGCCCCCGGGCGCGCTGTAGCCGTGCGGCGGGCGAGACGCAGTGCTGTCCGAGTTCGATCCG
>JAYTBY010000394.1:0-1684 GCA_043736755.1 Planctomycetota bacterium
CCAATGCCAGGTACTTAAGCCACTTTTCGGCCATGCGCCTGGCTTTGCTGACCGTACGCCTTGAGGCGGAACTTCGACATCTTGATCTTCACGACACGAGGCACGTTGCGGCCCGGTCGCTCGGGGACGAGTGCGCGGCCGACGGCCCGGATCAGCTGCGCGTACCTCGCGGGGAGGTGCGGTGTCGGCATGCGGCTCATGTCCTGGACGGCCTCGCGCGTCCGCTCGAGGGCAGCGGTGAAGCTCAGCCGCTCCGCGGGGACGCTGGCCGCCGAGGCCGCGTCGCACATGAGCTTCCGGACGGCGTTGTACGCGATCAACAAGCCGGAGAGTTCCTGCGCCACGCGCTCGGGCGTGCGGCTGCGGAAGACGACCGGCACGTTGACCGTCGAGCACGCGCAGAGGTGCGTCTTGATCTCGTCCGTCGCCGTTTCCTGCTCCCATCGGCAGCGATAGAGGCGCGCGAGTTCCTCCGCCGAGACCGCGGGATCGAGGATGCTCGTGAGGAGCGTGATCGTGCGCTTTTTCTTCCCTGGAATCCGATAGGTGATCCGTCGAAGGCGCCAGGTCAACGGCATGTCGGGCCTCGCACTCCGGTAGTGGTGCGGCACGCGGACCTCGACGATCTCGTCGCCGTCGGCGAGCCGTTCGACGACGCGCGGATCGAACGTCTTCTTCGCGCGGACGACGAAGTCCGACGCGCAGCGATGGCGAACGTCCCAGAGGAAGTCATACGCGACGAAGTTCCGATCGAGGAGGAGGAGCGAGCCCGCCGCGACGTCGTCGAGGATCTCGCGCGCGAGGTTGATCTCGGCCGTGCGGTACGGGCCGTGCCGCTCGGCGGTGACGATCCGCGCCGCGAGGTCGAGAAGGAGCACCGTTCGCATCTGCGGGTAGCCGGCGCGACCGCGGCTCACGCCGGGCAGCCCGAAGTGGGCGCGGTTTTCAGCGGTGTCGGGGACCTTCAGGGTGCTGCCGTCGAGGGCGCAGACGCGCCGACCGTACACGAGCACGGGCGGGACGGTCGCGACCCACTCGCGCGCGCTACGGCGGTGCAACGCGCGGAGCGACTCCGCGCCGACGCGGTCCCGCGCCTTGGTCACGGCCGAGGTCGTCGGCGTCCCCTCGCCCGGCCACATGCCAAGCGACCACCAGCCGCCCCTCAATCGCTCGAGCAGGTTCTCGTACGAGAGCCGGCGGTGGACGCCGAGGAGGATCACGAGCCAGACGACGAGGGCGTTCGGCAGCAGCCGGATTCGCTTCGTGCTTCTGCCGCTCGCGGCGAGCGCCTCGAGGATCCACTCGTTAGGGAGCACCCGGCTGAGCGCCTCGACCGCGAAGTCGTCGCGCCGCTCAAGAGTCCGCGCGATCCTGCCGATTCGATCCATACGTCCCCCTCCTCTCTGCTGGTTGGCCTTGAACACCAACTTCTTCGGCAGAAAGGAGGGGGTTTCTCATTCCTGGATCGGGCTTATCTCCCTGGCATTACCGCTAACCCTGGGCACCAGACCCCGGAGGCGATCGCAATCCCGCACGGATCAAAGGCCCCAGGGTGAAGGTCGCCGGGTACGCTTGCGAACGACCTGTCGCATCTTCGACAGGAGGCCAACGAGAGGCTCCCGGCGAAGAGGGAGGGTCAACACGGCCTTGTCGCGGGCGTTCTCTGGCGAGCGCCTCCGCTTCG
>JAYTBY010000395.1:0-8320 GCA_043736755.1 Planctomycetota bacterium
GCGAGTGCCGTCGCGCCCACGAGCCGCGGTCGCATCGGAATCGGCGCCTTGCCTTCGTCCGCGCGCAGGCCGCGTGTCACGACGGCCGAACCGCGACCCTGACCGGCCTCGGGCACGAGGCCCACGAGGTCGTAGCCCATGTCAGGGCGTTCCCGAATCTCGCGCGCGAGTTCACGCGCCCGCTTGCCGCCGCCCAGGATCAAGACGCGCTCGCCGAAGTTCGCGCGGCGCAATCCCCAGTGGAAGATGCTGCGCCAGCCGTAGAGGACGACGAACGCCGAGAGCATCGCGAAGACGAGCGTCTGGATGCGCTGGCTCGTCGAGAGCGGCGGGAAGTCGAGGACTTGCGCGAGTCCCCACGACGGCAGCACGACGATCGCGATCAAGGCGAGCGCCAACGCGGACCCAGCGGATTCGACGAAGCGGCCCGATCGATCGACGCGCGACCCCGAGACGCGCACGTCGTAGAGCTCGTTGAAGCCGATCGCGAACTGCGCCAGGACCGACAAGAGGAAGCAGGAATAGACGGTGCGCGCGAGCGCGTCGTCGACGCTCATCGCCGGGATGCGGTCGTAGAGCTCGGCCAGCACGAGCTCCGTCGGTCGCCACAGGTGCGCCGTCATCCAGGCCGTGAGCACTGCCGTGATCAGGATCGTCTCGCTCAGGATGAGCAGGGCTTTCCGAAACGGCAGGTAGTGGCGGAGGACGCGCAGCATGCGGGGACGTGACGGTCGATCCTCGTTACGCGCCCCTAGGACGCGCGCGGGAGGTCATCGCCCGATCGCGTCATTCTGATCGTCCGCGCGCCGGTTCGCCATGAAGGCGGGCCGGCAGTTCTCGTGAAGAATCGGTCACCCGCTGGGCACGCGACGCACTTCGAGCTGGAACCGGCCCGGCCCTAGGAGGACTTCGAACACCTCGGCGCGCGCCGGAATCCCGCGCCGCAGAGCGATTCCGCTCGCGATCCGCTCCAGGCGCTCGCGACCGTGCGCGTCGACCCGCGCCCCGGGACGGTCGCGGTCCTCGAGTGGGATCGCGGCTTGCCCGCGGATGCGCGGTCGCGGGGCGATGCGGGCGGACTTCACTTCGATCGCGACGAGGCCGCGCTCATCGTGCGCGAGCAGATCGAGCTCGCCCCACGGCGTGCGCAGGCGTCGGGCTTCGATCCGTGCGCCAGCGCGATGCAGAGCGCGCGCGACGAGATCCTCGCCGACGAGTCCAACTTCGGCGGTCGTGAGCCTCTTGAAGAGCGCGAGGAAGACGCGCGGCGCGTGCGTGCGCGCCACCCCGCGGAACCAAGCCCGAACTCCAAGCTGCGTGGAGTTCACGACGAACTCCGACACGCACACGGGCTCGAACCCGTGCTCGCAAGTGTGCGGAGCTTCGTCCTCGAACGGGTGCTCGGAACCCACGCGGAGTTCAGAGCATCACCGCGGCGGAGTGCCTCAGCCGGCTGCTCTCTGCACGTCGTCTCGAGTACTTCACGCGCTCCGAGGCGCGCGACGCGGACGCGACGTCCGTGAGCTACTTCTTGGCCGGCTCGAGCGGCTTGCCGTCGCCGTCGAGGATCGCCGTGATCGCACTCTGCGCGAAGCGCATGCGCACGCCTTCGTCGACCTGCAACGTCACGATCGAATCCTGGACCTGGACGACCGTGCCGTAGAGCCCGCCGCTCGTCTGGACCTTGTCGCCCTTGGCGAGGGCCGCGAGCATCTCGACGCGCTTCTTCCGCTGCTTGGACTCCGGTCGCAGGATCAGGAGCCAGAAGACCCCGAAGCACAGGACCAGCGGGAACAGCATCGAGCCGAACAGGCTCTCGACGAGGCCTCCAGAGCCGGCGGGTGCGGATCCATCGGCGGGTGCGGATCCACCGGCGGGTGCGGCGCCGTCCTGGAGGAGGAGGAAGGGGAGGAGAATCGGGTTCGGCATCGCTCGTTCGTGCTTCCTGCGGCACGCGGCCGGCGAGGAAGGGCGAAGAGGGTACTAGACTGTTCGGCCCCGCGAAAGCGCGCTCGAGCGCCCCGCTGCCCCCCACCCGATGTCCACGAAGCCCCGATTCGTCGTCGCCATGAGCGGCGGCGTCGACAGCTCGGCTGCCGCCTGGATCCTGGCCCAAGAGGGCCTGGATCTGGTCGGTCTCTTCATGCGCAACGGCGTCCATGTGGCGGAGCACGAGTCCGCGAAGAAGTCGTGCTGCTCCGTGAGTGACGCTCGGGATGCCCGCATGGTCGCGGCTCATCTCGGAATTCCTTTTCAGGCCGTCGACCTGAAGGACGAGTTCGGCGGGATCATCCGCTACTTCCTGAAGGAGTACGCGCGGGGCCGGACGCCGAACCCGTGTGCGGTGTGCAACCGCGATTTGAAGTTCGGGCGGCTGATGAAGTTCGCGCGCGAGTTGGGTGCCGAAGGCGTCGCGACGGGGCACTACGCACAGCTCGATATCGTCGACGGTCGCGTGCACGTGCGCCGCGGCGTTGATCACACGAAGGATCAGTCGTACCAACTGTTCTGCGTGGCCGAGGACGATCTGTCGCGCACGCGCCTGCCGCTCGGTGGATTGCAGAAGACGGCGGTGCGCGCGCTGGCGCGTGAGGTCGGTTTGAAGACCAGCGAGAAGAAGGACAGTCAGGAGATCTGTTTCGTTCCGTCGAACGACTACCGCAACTTGTTGAAGGAGCACGGGACCGAGCTGCATCCGGGCGACATCGTCGACACGTCGGGCGCCGTGCTCGGTCAGCACGCGGGCACGGAGCTCTTCACGATCGGTCAGCGTCGCGGTCACGGGATCTCGTCCGAGGAGCCGCTGTACGTCGTCACGATCGAGCCGCACAACGGTCGCGTCGTGCTGGGGAGCCGCGCCGAATGCGGCGTCGCCAGCGCCGTGCTCGAGGAGATGAACTGGATCGGCATCGACGCGCCGACGCAGGGTGAGCGGCGCGTGCTCGTCCAACATCGCTACCGCCACGAACCGGTGCCGGCGACGTTTTCGAACGCGGGCGCGAAGTCGGAGATCGTGTTCGACGAGCCGGAGGTTTCCGTCACGCCCGGTCAGGGCGCCGCGTTCTACGACGGCGACCGCCTGATCGGCGGCGGTTGGATCGATGCGACCGTGCGCGCCGGCGCGGCGCCGGTCGGGTGAGATCGGCGCCGCGCGTTACTGCGCGGCGGCCGGTCGATACGCTCCGCGGAGTCCATGCTGCGTTCTCTCCTCCCGCTCGTGCTCGCGTGGCTCGGCGCCGCGCTGCTCGCGTTCGGAGCTTGGCTCGTGCTGCCGCGCGACCGCGCTGCCTCGGGACCTCCGGTGCGCATCGTGTTGTTGGACGTCAGCGCGAGTGCGCACGGTGCACACCTGTTCCCGCTGTGGTACCAGGGCCCAGACGAGCTCGAGGTGACCCGCGAGAAAGCACAGCGAGCCGGCGAGGAACGGATCGGCATCGCGTTCGGTCGGGGCGCGCGGCGATTCGACCTCGATGCGCGGCTCGACCGCAAGTTTGGTGAGCCCGAGGACTCCAGTGATCTCGCCGCCGCTTTCGAGCTCGCCGCGAGGATCGCCGAGGAACGACGCGTCGTCGCGATCGACGTCCTCGGCGACGGTACGTGGACGGGTGAGGATCCGTCACCGGTCGCATCTCGCCTCGCCGGGCAAGGTGTGGTGATCGACCAACGCGTGACGACCTACGTCCTGGGCGACGACGCCGGTGTCGCTCCGATGCGCTCACCCATCCTCGTGCGCGCAGGCTCTCCGATCTCCTTCGAGGTCGAGGCCTGGCACGCTCTCGGCGTCCCGGGCCATCACGGGGACGGTGTGCGCACGCTGATCGTGACGGCGAAGCTCGTCGAGGGGGCGCGCTCCGAAGAGCGTGTCGTGCGCCTCTCGCTGGAGAGACATGGCCTCGGCTACGCCCTGCGTGCAGCGCGCGTTCCCTTCGAGTTCGGCCCGCTCGCTAGCGGCTCGGCCGAGGTCGAGGTCCGGGGCGCCCTGGAACTCGACGGTCGGATCGTCAGAGGCCTGGTGCCCGCGAACGATGTCGCACGCGCGACGATCCGGGCCGAAGGGGAAGCGCTCATTGCCGTGGTCGGTGCAGCACAGCGACGGGACGCGCTCGCGGCGCGACTCGCGCCGCTCGCGCGCGACTTCGGCTTGCGCTTCGCAGATCGAATCACCGCGGACGCGCTGCGCGACACTCACGCCGTTGTTTCGGTCGAGCACGATTTCACGACCGAAGAGTCGGCCCTCCTCGACGACGCCGTCGCACGCGGCAGCGGTTGGCTCGATCTCGCCGGGGAGAACTTCGCGGGGTCAGCGCGTCCGCACACTTCGGCGCTGCTCCCAACAGCCGACGAGAACGGCCCACGCGGAATCGTCGTCCTCGTCGATGCCTCGGGCAGCATGAACGGCGAACCGGGCCGCGTGTCGCGCGAGTCGCTCGCTTCTCTCGTCGATTCCGCGCCGAATGCGGACGCGCTCGAAGCCCGCTGGCTCCACGACGGGGCCGTGCGCGTCGTCGACCTCGGGAAACCGGGCGAACGCGGCGATCCAGCACGGCGGGGTGTGTTGCGCGACCTCGCACTCGCCGGTCCGGAGCCGCGCGGTCCGACACGAATCTGGTCGGGGCTCGACGAACTCGTCGCGGGACTCGACGGCGCACGACGCACGCTCGCGATCCTCGTCTCGGATGGCCGCGATCCCGATCGCGCGGATCTCGAGGCGCGCGCGAACGTGCTGCGCGCGAAGCTCGCGGCGAAGAACGCGCGCGTCCTCGTCGTCGCCGTCGGTGCGGATCCCGATCACGAACTGCTCGCTGCACTCGCGGGTGCGGATTCGGACGTGCTCGCCGCCGGAGATCTCGAGGCATCGGACGCGCCCAAGCGGCTGGCCGAGGTGTTCACGAGCGCGATCGCGCGTGGAAGCGTCGCCGAATTCGCGCCTGCGCGCTCGATCGAGATCGCCGCTCCGGACGCAGCGTTCGCGGCGCCATTCCAGAGCCTCATCAGGCCGACCGTTCGTCGCGCCGTGCGCGTACGCGCGGCGGAAGGCGCGGACATCGTGTGGACGACCGACGACGGCGCGCCGCTCCTCGCCTTCGCTCGCACGGGGCTGGGCGTCGCGGGCACGCTCGCGTTCCCGCCGGACGCGGAGTGGCTCGGCGACGAACACGATCTTCTCGGCGCGGTCCTGACGTCGATTCGTGCCGTTCTGCCGCCGAACGTAGCCAGCGCGCCGACCTTGTTCGAGCGCGACGGCGACCTCGTCCTTGCCGATCCCGCCGGTCGCGCGCCACCGATCGTGCGCGTCGAATTCACTTCGTCGCGCAACGAGCAGCTCGGGTCCGTGGATCTCGTCGCCGGTCGCCTCGGTCACGATCCGCTCCGCGAACGATCGGCGCCGCTGCCCGCGATGCTCACCCGACTCGAGGCCGGACTGACCGTGGAAGCGCGCATCCAGGGCGACGCATCCGGACTTCCGAGCTTCCGGTTCACGGCACCACGCGCTCCCGAGTTCGCCCGACTTCCGCTGCACTTCACTCCGCCAGTACCGGTCGTCGGCGCGGCACCGACCGCTCCCGGTCCGAATCCGCTCGGCCGGTGGGTGCTGCTCGCCGGCATCGCGGCCCTCGCGCTGGCCACCGGCGCAGGACTTTTTTCCAGTTCCTCGCGTCGCGCGGCCTGAACCGGTCAAGTCCTTCCCAGTTCGCGACGACAGGGGTTGCAGGGGTTTCTCGGCCGCGCGCCGGACCCCGCGCGAACCATGTCGAACCTCCGCACCTCGATCGCTGCAACCTGCCTCGCCGTACTGTCCACGTCGTGCATCACGACGCTCCAGTCGTCGCGCACCGAGACGAACTCTTCGGGCTGGCTCGAGCCCTCGCCCGCGCTGCGCGAGCAGATCGAGGACGAGGCCAAGCGCCTGCCGTGGACCCACGGACTCGAGCGCATCGAGACGATCCACTGGTTTGCGAGCGTGGGCGAGCCCGCCTACCCGACGCTGCTGCAGATGGTCGTGGATCCGCGCGCGGACGTGGCCGGTGCCGCGCTCGCGTCGCTCGGTGCCACGAAGGACAGCCGGCTGGTCGAACCGTTGCGCGCACTGACCTGGCCCAATGCCGAACACTCCGATCTCGCCCTCGAGCGCGCACGCACGCTCCTGCGTCTCGGCGACTGGGCGATGGTGCCGCGACTCGTCGCCGGCTTGCGCGACGAACGCATGATGACGCGCGCGCTGTGCATCCAGGCGCTGGACGAAGCCACGCACGAGCGCTTCGGTTTCGATCCGCGCGGCGCGGCCGAACCGCGTGAGGCCTCCGTGGTGAAGTGGGAAGCCTGGGTCCACGATCGCTTGTCCGACCCGCTGCTCGCCGGCAACTCGTCGAGCCCGGTCCGCGGTGCGTCCGTCGGCAGTGACGACTGATACGGAAACGGACCCAGTTGAGTGTCCGTCCTCGCCCGGGACCTTCGGGGGGAGTGGTCGACACAAGTCCTGGTGGTATCCGGGCACGCGACCCAGAAATCACCAGGGAACTGGGTCTGTGTCACGGAGCTGCCGCGGTTCGAGTTCAGCCCGTGGTCTTGCGTAGCGCGCTCAGTAGCGCTGCGAACCGCGCATCCTCGCGCAGGCTCGCCAGATCCTTGTCCTCGACCAAGTGATCGGCATCCGCGTAGCCGTGCAGAATCGCGCGCTCCAACGTGCGCAACGCCTCGTCCCGGTTGCCCGTCAGCGCCAGGGAACAGGCCAAGTTGTAGAGGACGTTCGCATCCAGGGGAGCGCGGTGCGCGAGCTCGCGGTCGATCTCGAGGCCCTCCTCGTAGCGCCCCAGGCTCGTCAGGACGTGCCCCAGATCCGTGAGCGCCGCCAGGCTGCCGGGCTTGCGCGTCAGTTCGCGGCCGTAGAAATCGGCCAGGAACTCGAGCCCACGGTGTTCCGCGCGGCTTTCCAGGCCTTGCGGGAGGTTCTCGGGCGACTCCTCGGGTTCGGCGGTTCCTTCCAAGGCCCCGGCGAGCTTACATCGTAGGCGCAGGGAGTCCTCCGTTCCGGTCCCCGAGTTGCAGTCACGACCCCGCGGTGCATTCGGTACCCGAGGTCGACGCGGCTCGGCCCGGCACCCGGAGGCTCTCGCGAACCCGATGAAGATCCACTTCTGCGACCTGTGCAACGAGTCGATTCCGCAGGCGGCGTTGGACAGCGGCGCGGCGCACCTCGTCAAGGGACGGGTGATCTGTGCTGCTTGCGACGCCGCGATGACGCACGCCGCCGAAGCCGAGCGATCGGCGGCGGCCTCCGCGCACGTTCATCAACCGTCCGGTCGCGCGCCGGTGCAGGTTCCGCCCGGGCCCGTTGGCGCGGGCGGTTTCGTTCCGTCGCCGAGCTCGTTGCCGCTCGCGGTCGAGCCACCGATGCCCATGCGGTCTCCGATCCCCGCACCCTCGATCGTGGCGCCACCGTTGGCCGTCGGCCCAGTCACCGTCCAGGCTCCCACCTCTTCGAACACGGGCATCGCTTGGGTCGCGGGTCTCGCGATCGGGTTCACGGCGCTCTCGATCTTCGTCACGGACGACCGGTTGGCGCGCGTGGGGCGATCGCAGACGGCTCTCGAGAACGAGCTCGCCAAGCGCGACGACGCGCTGCGCGGGCTCTCGGCCGAACTGAACAAGGTTCACCCGGCGTTGGCCGGCGTCGAAGCGCGCCTCGTCGAGCGACTCGACGCGAGCGTGGCGCGCGACAGAGATTCGGCTGCGACGATCGGAGCGCTGCGCGAGGACGTGGGCAACTTCACTGCGCGACTCGACGCGCTCGGAGTCGAAGTAGAACGCCTGCGCGTGCGCGTTTCGGAGCCCGGGCTCGGCGTCGCCATCGAGAAGCGATTCGACGAGATGAGCGCGCGCATTGCGAAAGCCGATGACGAGCGGCGCGCGCTCGCCACGCGACTTGCCGCGGCCGAAATGGCCATGCCTGCGGAGAAGCCGGCGCCCACGCCGGCCGTGGTTGCCGCGCCGCCGGCGGCTTGGAAGAAGCTACTCGCAGACCTCACCAGCGCGGAGGAGACCGTGCGCTGGGACGCGGTCAGCGCGCTGGGCGATGCGAACGACCCCGCCGTCGTCCCGCATGTCGTGCCGATGCTCAAGGACCCAACCTGGGTCGTGCGCATGGCGGCCGCGCGCGTGCTCGGCGAGAAGCTGCGCGCGCGCGAAGCGGTGCCGGCGCTGATCGAAGCGCTCGACGACACCGAGCCGGCCGTGCGCGAGTCGGCCTGGATCGCGCTGCGAGCGATCACGGGCAAGGACCTGAAATTCGATTCGTCGGCGCCCGAGGCCGAGCGCTCGA
>JAYTBY010000396.1:0-1682 GCA_043736755.1 Planctomycetota bacterium
TGGGCCGCTACGTGGATCGCCGTGCGGCTCGCGGTCTCGGTCGTGTTGTGTAGGTAGACGACGACGATCGCGATCGGGTCCTCGGCCGGGAACCACCCCGCGACCCACGTGTGCTTGCGGGATTTCCCGGCCGCGCGCGCGGCGCGATCCTCGTCGGGCATTCCCGGAACTTCAGTGATGAAACCAATGTCCGCGCTGCCGGTCTTGCACGCGAACGAGAAGCCGAGCGTCGCATCGTCGACGCCTTTGCCGTGGCCCGAGCCGCCGCTCTCGACGACGACGCCGCGCATGCCGGCGCGAACGATGTCGAGTGCTTGCTTCGAGATCGCGAGCGGTCGACTTTTCCCCGCGATCGGGACGCCGCCGATCGCGCGCACGAGCCGTACCGTGGGAAGAGTCCCGGTCGCAAGTCCCGCCGTCGCGCGCGCGACCTGCATCGGACTCGCCCACAGGAGACCCAACCCGTTCGGGAATCGAATGTGCGCGGCTCGCGATGCGAGTTCCTTGCGCATCCCATCTGCATCGAAGTCCGGCGATGCGACCCAGTCCTCGCGCAGTCCGCGACGATCGTGCCCGGGACCGTTCCGTACACCCGTCGGCTCGCCGAAACCGAATTCGCGCGCGGCATCGAGCATCTGTCCGGGATCGAGAGCCAGACCGAGCTGGGCGAAGTAGGAGTTGCACGAAACGACGAGCGCGTGGTGCAGATCCGACTCGACGTGGTGTGCGTTGCAGCGCAGCGACTCGAACATCGGCTGGCCTTTCTCGTTGACGCGGCACTCGAAGCGCGTGAGCGGATCGAAATCGACGCGATCGAGCGCGAAAGCTGCGATGAACGGTTTGAACACGGACCCCGGCGGGTTGAACGTCGGCGTCTGCAACGTGCGTTCGCGCGCACGCGAACGTTCGTGACCTCGCCCCGGCACGTTCGCGGCTCCGTCCAGCGTGGGCGCCGACGCAGCCGCCAACACTTCCCCGTTCCTCGCGAGCAAGAGGATCGCTCCGACCTGATTCTCGAACCAGGTCTTGTCCGTGTCACCACCGAGAGGCATGCGCGGCTTCGCCAGAACGTCCTGCGCCGCGATCTGCACCTTCGCGTCGATCGTGAGCGTCATGTCCGTGCCGTCGATCGCGGGCAGGAGTCGTTCGCCGTCGCCGCGTTTCGCGGCATCGAGGCCCTCCGTCTCGTACACGCCGAAACGACCGCGCAATTCCGCGTCGAACCAGGCCTCGAGCCCGTTGTCCCCCGTCCATTCGTCCGCGCGCGCGAGCCGCGTGGAGAGCTCGCGCAGTTCGCGCGTCTCGTCTTCGCTCTTCAAGAGGCGGTATTGGAGATCGGCGAGGCGCCGCTCGTCCTCGGAGCGCGCGAGCAGCTCCTTCAGGAACGGGCGCCGCGTCGTACCGATGAGGAGCCCCGCCACCGCCACCCCTTCTGAGTCGCTCATGCGCGTGACGCGTTGCGTCGTCTCGCGCACGGCGAAGCCCGCGAATCGATCCGGATCGCGCGCCACCAGTTGGACGAGCGCATAGGCGGGTTCTGCTGCAACGCGCGACGCTCGACTCTGAGCCTCGACGAGCACGTAGCGTTCGCGCTGCGCCGCGCGGTCGAGGCGCGCATCGGCGAGCTCCAACGGTGCGCCCGTGTGCCCATCCGCGTCAGCCGGACCACGCAAAGCCGCGAG
>JAYTBY010000397.1:0-1679 GCA_043736755.1 Planctomycetota bacterium
TGCGATCCCCGGGATGGTCGGTGCCGGTCGGCGCGCGCTCGAGACGCTCTTCCACGAAGGCGGTCACGCGGCGCACTTCGCGAACATCGACATGCCTTCGCCGTGCTTCAGCCAAGAGTTCGCGCCGACGTCTGTCGCTTTCTCCGAGTTCAGAGCATGTTCCTCGACAGCTTCGTGTCGGATCCCGATTGGCAGGCGCGCTATGCGCGCGATCTCGACGGGAACGCGATGCCGGTGGACCTCATCGAAGCGGGCATCCGCGCAGCACAACCCTTCGCCGCCTGGAACCTGCGCGCGATGGTCGCCGTGTGCGTGGCCGAGCGCGCGATCTACGAGATCCCCGACGCGGACCTCACGGCCGAGCGCGTTCTCGTCGTGATCCGCGACGCGGAACGCCGGCTGTTGTTCCTCGACGAGGGCTCGCCGCGTCCGTCGTTGTCCGTGCCGCACTTACTCGCGGGCGAGAGCAGCGCCTACTACCACGGCTACGTGCTCGCGGAGACCGCCGTGCACCAGACCCGCGCGTTCTTCCGCGAACGCGACGGACACTGCATCGACAATCCGCGCATCGGTCCCGACTTGCGCGAACACTACTGGAAGAGCGGAAACAGTCTGACGTTCCTCGATTTCGTCGAGAACCTCACCGGTAGCCCACTCTCGGCCGCCGCGATCTCGGCGCGCGTCGAGCGCAGCGTCGACCAAGCTCTGACGGAAGCGCGTGCCGACCTCGCGCGCGAGCCGACGATCCCGCGACTCGCTGGACCCGTCGAACTCAACGCGCGCATCCGCGTCGTCCACGGTCGCGAGGAGATCGCCGACACCGCTCGCGGCGGATTCGCGGGCGCGTGCACGGAGTTCGAGCGCTTCGTGCAGCGCTGACGAGCGACTTCATTCGACGACGATCGTGATCTCGACTCGCTCATTCGCCGCGACATCGATCACAGCACGGCCGACGTGTCCTTCGTCGCGACGAGCCTCGACCGTATAGCGACCGGGAAGGAGGAAGCGCGCGTGAGCGTTTCCGTCCGGGCCCGTCCTCGACCGAAACGCCCCTTTGGGCGGTGCGCTGCCCACGACTTCACTGTTCGCGATCGCGCGCTCTTCGTGGTCACGCACGTGCACGAACAGCGATCCCGTCGGCGGAAGCCGCGTCTCGCGCCAGCGCAAACTCGGAGCGCGAAACGTGAACGTCCCCGGCGGAACGAGCGGTCCATCGAACTCACCGAAGCGGATCTCGTACTCACCGTCCTTGACGTCGCGCACGACGAACAGACCGGTCGCGTCGACGACTCCCTGGGTGCGACTACGCGAGCGCTGGTTCTCGACGTGGACCACGAGACCCTCGGCGGGACGACCAGCGGCGTCGAACACGATCCCGTCCACGAATCCCGCGGGAGCAAGGCGCAACGTCACGGTCGCCTCGTTCGCACCGCGCGTGAGCAGCACGGAAACGCGGGCGCCGTTCGTGCTCGCCGCTTCAGCGAACAATCGGTAGCCGCCGAAGGGCAATCCCGCGACTTCGAAGCGCGATTCGCCCGCGGCGAACTCGACACGTCGCGACTCGGCGTGATCGGAACCCACCAGAGTCGGATCCGGTTCGAGGACGAGCGTCCAGCGGATCGGAAGGTCGACTCCGCGCGCTTCGAGCACGCCGCGGATGCGACCGTGTCCGTCGAAAC
>JAYTBY010000398.1:0-1676 GCA_043736755.1 Planctomycetota bacterium
CCGACCTTCGCGCCCAAGTCGCGCGCGAAGCCCTCTTCCAAGCTGACTTCGGCGCGCGACGGATCGCTCCACAACGCTCCGTCGACGATGCGGTTGTCCGGCGACAATTCGCCCCACGTGATGCGCTGTTCGCGCGTGAGCACCCAGCGCGGGCGTTCGAGGTCGTCGCCGGCCTTCTCGGCCGAAAGTTGCGCCACGTCGACGCCGTCGACCGTCGAGAGTCGCGCGGTCACGACGGGAACAGCTCGGACATTGCGCGCGCCGTGCCGTGCGAGCAGTGACTCGACGCTGCTCCACTGATCGGGCTGCACGTCGAGCAAGAAAACGCTGGGTGCGTCGGCTGGGAGATCGGAGCGCAGTCGCTCGACCAACCGCTGTTCGACGAGCGCGACGGATGTGACCGCGAGAACGGCGAGTCCGAGCGCGACGACTGCCCCGCGCGTGCCCGCGCCCGGTCTCGCCAACGCCGCGACGCCGTGCACGAGCCAAGCCGGCAATCGCTCGCGCGGCGTCCATGCAGCGAGGAACGTCAGCCCGCGCGCGCCGAGTCCGAGCAGGAGTGCTGCGACCCCGAGCCCTCCGGTGAATGCGGCCGCGAGCGGGAACGAGCGCGCTTGTGCCCAGGCTGCGAGGAGGATTCCGATGGCGACGAAGGCACTCGCTCCGATCGTCACGATGCGCGGCGGCGGCAGCGGCTCCGCGTCGTTGCGCAGGACGCGTGCCGGCGACACTTGCCACACGGCCGTGAGCGGCGGAATCGCGAACGCGAGTGCGATCGCGACGCCGAGGAATGCGCCGCGCAAGATCGCCCACGGTTCCCACGCGAGTTCGAAGCCCTTCGGGAGCAGATCCGGCGCGAATGCCGGCAGCGCGAACGGCAGGAACGTGCCCGCGATCGCGCCGACGAGGCTGGCGACGAACGCCAGGATCGCGTGGGAACCCTGGTCGATCGTGCGCGGCGCGCTGCTCGGCGTCGCGATCGCTCTGGCGTTCGCGATCCCGCCGCTGACCGCGGTGTGGCGCGTGTCGCCGGCGCGCGTGCTGCGCAACGACGCGGAACCGCTGCCGCCGCCGCGCAGTGTCACGATCGGTGCCTACACGTTCATCGGTCTGGGCGTGCTCGCGTCGGCGTGGGCGCAGGCCGGCTCGGTCCTTTTGGCACTGTATTTCACGGGCGGAATCGCCGTCGCGGCGCTGCTCCTCGGTCTCGGAGCGCGCGGCTTGACCGAGCTCGCCGCACGCATGCCGCGAGAACAGCTGTCGGCCTGGCTCGTGCACGGCGTGTCCGCGCTCGCGCGACCGGGCGCCGGAACGCGCGGCGCGGTCGTCGCGCTCGGCCTTGCGGTGCTCGCGGTCACGACGGTCGCGCTGGTCGAGCGCCGTCTCGTCGAACGCCTGCGCAACGATCTGCCGGCCGACGCACCCAGCGTGTTCCTGCTCGACGTGCAACCCGACCAGTGGGACGGAGTGGCCGCACTGCTCGCGGAACACGGCGCGCGCAACGTGCGCGACGTGCCCGTGGTGACCGCGCGACTGACCTCGGTCGACGGCGACGACGTGACGAAGCTCGCGGGCGAGAAGGGCGGCGACGACCTCGAACGGCCGCGCTGGGTCCTGACGCGCGAGCAGCGGATCACGTGGGGCGAGCTCTCCCCCGACAACGTCATCGTCGAGGG
>JAYTBY010000399.1:0-1674 GCA_043736755.1 Planctomycetota bacterium
AGGGTCGCAGTGACGTCGTTCTCGCCGCCTTCGAGTGAGAGCGCGTAGCTCTTGCCGCCGTGGAGCACGACGACTTGCCCGAGGACGTCGACTTCGGTGTACGAGAGATCGAACGGCTTCCCGTCGACGCGCACGTCGAGGCTGCCGAGTCGCTCGACGACCTCGACTTCGCGCACGAGGCCGTTCACGGTGACGAAGTACTTCACGAGGGGTTCTCCCCGCGGATCGAGCGCGCAGCGTGCGTCGATACATCCTGGCGACCGCGTGCGAGCCAACCGCTGCGCGCGCTCGAATCCGTCGTGAGAGCTCGCCGTCGCGCCTTGTGATGTCGATACACCGCGGCTGCCGCGGCGACGAGATCGACGTGATCGCGCGCACCGCTCGCGAGGTCGAGGCTCTCGAGGAAGTGCGTGTCGAAGTTGCCCGCGCGAAAGCGCGGATCCTCGATGACCGTCAACGCGGCCGGCAGGCTCGTGCGCACGCCACCGACGTTGATCTCTTGCAGTGCACGTCGCATGCGATCGATCGCGATGTCGCGTGTCGGCCCCCACACGATGAGCTTGCCGAGCATTGGGTCGTAGTCGACGCCGACCTCCATGCCGCGGTACATGCCGAGATCGAGACGCACGAAGGGTCCGCCGGGCATGCGCAAGTTCTGGATCGTCCCAGTGGACGGGAGGAACTTGTTCTTCGGGTCCTCGGCGTTGATGCGGACTTCGATAGCCCAACCGTTCCAATGCACGGCGTCCTGGCCGTAACCGAGCTTCTCGCCGCTCGCGACGCGCAGTTGCTCGCGCACCAGATCGGTGCCCGTGACCATCTCGGTCACGGGGTGCTCGACCTGGAGGCGCGTGTTCATCTCCAGGAAGTAGAACTGGCCCTTGGACCACAGGAATTCGACGGTTCCGGCGTTCTGGTAGCCGACCGCGCGACCGGCGCGCAGCGCGACCTCGCCCATCGCTTCACGCGTCTTCGCGTCGATGACGACCGAGGGACATTCCTCGATGAGCTTCTGGTGGCGGCGCTGGATCGAGCACTCGCGCACGCCGTAGTGCACGCCGCTTCCGTGCGCGTCGAAGAGGACCTGGACTTCGATGTGCCGCGGCTCTTCGAGGTACTTCTCGAGGTACACGCGACCGTCCCCGAAGCTGGACAAGGCCTCGCCGGACGCCGTGCGGAACCCGCTCTCGATCTGCGACGGATCACGGCAGATGCGCAAGCCCTTGCCGCCACCTCCAGCCGACGCCTTGATCATGACGGGGTAGCCGATTTCGGCCGCGGCTTTCTTCACCGCGGCAGCGTCGTCGACGGGGTCGACGAGCCCCGGAACGACCGGCACATCGGCGTCGCGCATCCGGCGACGAGCGCGAATCTTGTCGCCCATCGCTTCGATGGCTTCGGCCGGAGGTCCGATCCACGTGAGACCCGCATCGCGAACGGAGCGAGCGAAAGCAGCGTTCTCGGAGAGGAATCCGTAGCCCGGGTGGATCGCTTGCGCGCCGGTTGCCTTCGCCGCCGCGAGCACTTTGTCGACTCGCAAGTAAGTCTCGCGCGGCGTCGTTCCACCGAGCGGAACAGCGACGTGCGCCATGCGCGTGTGGAGCGCGCGCACGTCCCAGTCGGAATAGATGGCGACCGTCTCGATGCCCATTTCGCGCGCGGTGCGGATGACGC
>JAYTBY010000400.1:0-3761 GCA_043736755.1 Planctomycetota bacterium
GACCGTGCCGTTCGGAGCCACGGGACTCGTCGTTCGACGCACGGAACGCCGCTCGGAACGCAGCGTTCCGATCGAGGTCACGAGTCGCGTGAGCGGCAACCGCTGCGTACGTGCGGTCGTGTGGCTGGCGCGCCCCGAATCGTCGGCGTTGACCGGTACGTCGTCGATCCAGCGCTTCAGCGCGCCGAGCGGCGTCGCACTCCTCGCCTTGCCGCGCGGCGATGTCGCACGCTACGCCGTCGATGCGCCCGGTTATCTGCGCGCGGAAGGCGACCTCGCAGTTCTCCTCACCGAAGCCCTGAACGGACGCCCGCTGCGCGTCGAGCTCGCGGAGGGCTTCGAACGACGCGTGGAGGTGCGTGACCGGATCAGCCGCGCACTCCTCGCCGATGCGGTGTTCTTCGCGTCGGGCGGTGTGCTCGGGGCGACGGACGGCAGCGGAATCGCAGCATTGCGCGCGCCGAAGTGGCCCGGATCCATCCGCGTCGAATGCACGGGTTATGCGCCGCTAGCGTGGGATCCTCTCGCGGCGGGGTGGCCTGGAACCGTCGTATGGATGGATCCGGTCAGCGATCGGTGACACGATCTCCCGTGACATCGACGGAGATCCGCGCATGACTCATGAGCACGAGGTGGTGAAGAGCGCTCTGCGCACGCCCGCGGATCCCGCGCCGATCGCCGCATTGGTGGAGGTCACGGCGGTTCCCGAACCGGTCGCCGAACCGGTCGCGGCGAAGACCGCGGAGATCGAGACGATTCTCATCGTCCCAGTTCGCAACATGGTGCTCTTCCCGGGCGTCGTGTTGCCCGTCGTCGTCGGCCGTCCACGCGCGGTCGAGACGATTCAGGAAGCGGTTCGGACTCAGAAGCCGATCGGCGTCGTGCTCCAGCGCGACGAGAAGCAGGACGAGCCCGGGCGCGCGGATCTCCACGACATCGGCACCGTTGCCGACATCGTGCGTTTTCTCACGGCGCCCGACGGTCGCAACCACGCGATTTGCCAAGGACAGCAGCGTTTCCGGCTGCTCTCGGTCGCGAACGGACCGAAGGGGCTCGTCGGGCAGATCGAACGCCTCGTCGAGGCCGAAGTCACGGGGATCGACGTCCAGGCGCGCTTCATCGCGCTCAAGGCGCAGGCCAAGGAGGTGCTCGAGCTCTCACCGGGCGCGCCCGAGGACCTCTCGAATGCACTGCAGGGCATCGCGGCCCCGTCGTTGCTCGTGGACATGGTCGCGACGTTCCTCGACATCCCGGTGATCGAGAAGCAGGCGATCCTCGAGATCGTCGACGTCGAAGCGCGGATGAACGCAGTCGGTGCGAAACTCGGGCATCTCCAGTTGGTCCTGCAGCTCTCGCACAAGATCCGCGAGGAGACGAAGGGGACTCTCGAGAAGGCGCAGAAGGAGTACTTCCTCCGCGAGCAGCTCAAGCAGATCCAGAAGGAGCTCAGTCGCGGCGAGGAGGAGAAGACCGAGCTCGAACACTTGGAGGAGTTACTCGCCCAAGTTGGGTTGCCGGCCGACAGCAAGAAAGAGATCGACCGCGAGTTCCGCCGTCTCACGCGCATGAACGAGTCGGGGCCGGAGTACTCGATGCTGCGAACGTATCTCGACGTCGTGGCCGAACTCCCCTGGGCGAAGCTGTCCGAGGACAGTCTCGACGTCGCGCGCGCGGCGCGCGTGCTCGACGAAGACCATCACGGATTGGAGAAGGTCAAGCGGCGCATCCTCGAGTACCTCGCGGTGCGCAAGCTGAAGCCCGACGGCAAGCGACCGAATCTGTGCCTCGTGGGGCCGCCGGGTGTCGGCAAGACTTCGCTGGGCCAGTCCATCGCGCGCGCGATGGGGCGCAAGTTCGTGCGCGTTTCATTGGGCGGCGTGCACGACGAGGGCGAAATTCGTGGCCACCGTCGCACCTACATCGGCGCGATGCCCGGGCTCGTCGTCAACTCGCTGCGCAAGGGCGGCACGCGCAACCCGGTGTTCATGTTGGACGAGATCGACAAGCTCGGACGCGGATTCCAGGGTGATCCCGCGTCGGCGTTGCTCGAGGTGCTCGATCCCGAGCAGAACAAGGCATTTCGCGACAACTACCTGGGGATCCCGTTCGACCTTTCGCAGGCGCTCTTCATCGCGACGGCGAACGTGCTCGATCAGATTCCCGGGCCGCTGCGCGACCGCTTCGAGGTCGTCGAGATCCCGGGCTACACGCGCGAGGAGAAGCTCGAGATCGCGCGGCGATACCTGCTCCCGCGCCAGTTGGAAGCCAACGGTCTCGACGCCCAACGCTGCGCGATCGACGACGCGGTGCTCGGACGCGTGCTCGAGGGCTGGACGCGCGAGGCGGGTGTGCGCGGGCTGGAGCGCCAGATCGCGAACCTCGTGCGTTGGGCTGCGGCACGCATCGCGTCCGGCGAAGCCCGGCGCGTGCGCATCAAGAAGGGCGACGTCGAGACGATCCTGGGCGCGTCACGATTCCAGGACGAGACGAAGTCGCGCACGGCGCTACCCGGCGTCGCAACGGGGCTGGCCTGGACGCCGCACGGTGGAGAAATTCTCTTCGTCGAGGCTGCGAGCATGCCCGGCAAGGGCCAGCTCGTCTTGACGGGCCAGCTCGGGGACGTGATGCGCGAGAGCGCGATCGCGGCGATGTCGCTGGTGAAATCGCGCCTGCGTTCGCTCGGTCTCGATCCGCGCTTCTTCGAGAACCACGATCTGCACGTGCACTTGCCCGCGGGAGCGATCCAGAAAGACGGACCCAGCGCGGGCGTGGCGTTGTACGTGGCTCTCGTGTCGTTGCTCACGGGGCGTAGCGCCCGCGCCGACGTCGCGATGACCGGCGAGATCAGTTTGCGCGGCCTCGTGCTGCCGATCGGCGGCGTGAAGGAGAAGGTGCTCGGTGCGCGCGCCGCGGGCATCAAGACGGTGCTCCTGCCGAAGCGCAACGAGCCGGACCTCGCCGACGTGCCCACTGCTGCGCGTAAGGAGATGCGCTTCGTCCTGCTCGAGAACGTGGACGAAGCGTTGGCCGAGGCGCTCACGCCGCTCGAGGCGCCGAAGCGCGCTGCGTCGCGACGTGCGCCGCGACGTGCGCCGCGACGTGCGCCGAGAACTGCGCCGAGAGCTGCGCCGAGTGCTGCGCCGAGTGCTGCGCCGAAGAAGTCGGCGAAGAAGTCGGCGAAACGCCGCGGGAAATCGTGATGCAGATTGCGTGGCTGAAGATCTCAGTCCTCCTCGTCCTGCCGCTCGCTCGACAGGACGCAGCGCCTCGACCTGCCGATCCATCCGCTCCGAAAACCGCTCCGCGCGGACTCGTGCTGCGGACCGACGCCGCGACCCCGGGTTACACGCTGATCGCGCCGCTGCGCTCGACGACCACGTTCCTCGTCGATGCGGCGGGGCAGGTCGTCCACACCTGGAAGAGCGCCTTCCCGCCCGGCAATTCGGTCGAGCTGCTCGCCGATGGATCGATCTTGCGCGCCTGCCGTGTCGAGAACACGTCGCTCGCGACGGGCGGAATGGGTGGTCGACTCCAGCGCATCGCGTGGGACGGCCAGGTGACCTGGGACCACTTGCTGTCCAATGCCGAGCGCGTGCAGCACCACGACGCCCGCGTGCTGCCGAACGGCAACGTGCTCACGCTGGTGTGGGACGACATGGCGCCGAGCGATGCGCTGGCTGCCGGGCGCGACCCAGCCTTCGTGGCGTTGTCCGGGATGCGTCCGGACTCCGTCCTCGAGCTGAAGCCGCTGCCGCCGGACG
>JAYTBY010000401.1:0-3756 GCA_043736755.1 Planctomycetota bacterium
GCTCTAGGTCGCGTGCCGGGCCCCGACATGGTGCTGCGCCTCGAGAAGGACCTCGACGACGTCAGCTTTCGCGCGTTCGCGGTCGGCTTCCCATTCCTCACAGCGGGCCTGTGGCAAGGAGCTTTCTGGGCACAGGAAGCCTGGGCCAACTATTGGGGCTGGGACAGCAAGGAGAACTCAGCGCTGATCACGTGGCTCGTCTACGTGATCTACATCCACTTGCGTTTGCTGGGCGGCTACCGCGGCGCGAAGGCGATGAGTGCACTCGTCGCAGGTGCCCTCAGCGTCTTCCTCACATTCCAGGTCTTCGGTTACTTGCCCGACAGTCAGAAGAGCTTGCACCGCTACACGGACGACGGAGTCGAGGCGCAAGAAGGTCAGCAAGGTGCGCCGCCCGCGGCTCAGCAAGCGCGTGCAGACAGTTCGGAAGCCGGCGCCGTCGAGACTCGATGACGAGCGGCGCGCGGATCCTCGATGGGAAAGCGACGGCCGTGCTCGTGCGCGCCGACGTGGCCGCGGGGAGTGCGCGGCTCGCGCACACAGCACGCGCACCGGGACTCGCCGTGATCCTCGTCGGCGACGATCCGGCGAGCCACGTGTACGTGAAGAACAAGGACAAGGCCGCGCACGAGGCCGGTTTCCTGGTGCGGACGCTGCGGTTGCCCGCTAACGCGGCGCAGCACGACGTCGAAGCAGTCGTCGACGCGCAGAACGCGGATGCCGCGATCCATGGGATCCTGGTGCAACTCCCGCTGCCGAAGGGGCTCGATGCGGATCGCATCATCCAACGGATCGACCCGGCGAAGGATGTGGACGGCTTGACCGCGGCGAGCGTCGCGGCGCTCGCGATGGGGCGACCGGGGATGCGTCCGTGCACGCCCGCGGGATGCCTCGAGCTGCTCGATCGACACGGGATCGACCTCGCGGGCCGCGAAGTCGTCGTGCTCGGTCGCTCGATGCTCGTGGGAAAACCTTTCGCACTCTTGGCCCTCGAGCGCAACGCCACGGTGACGATCGCGCATTCGCGCACAACGGACCTCCCCGGCGTCTGTCGGCGTGCGGACGTGCTCGTGGCGGCCGTGGGACGACCGCGGCTCGTCCAGGGCGAGTGGGTGAAGCCGGGAGCCACGGTGCTCGACGTCGGGATCAACCGCATGCCCGATGGAAGCCTAGCTGGCGACGTGGATTTCGCTGCTGCGAGCGCGCGCGCCGCGTGGATCACTCCGGTCCCGGGCGGGATCGGGCCGATGACGATCGCGATGCTCCTCGCGAACACCCTACGCTCGGCGACGAGCGCGCACGCGCCGGCGACGGCGGCGCGCTGACCTCGACATGGCACCGCGCTACGAGGACGGACCGCCGCCTGGGATGTCGTCGGTCTCGTTCCCACGTCCGACGCCTGTCGTGCGACGCCTGCTGATCGTCCTCGCCGCGATCCACGTAGCGACATTCGTGCTGTATCTCGCGAGCGACGCGAACTACGACCGTATCACCGATCCGCTGCAGCTCGATGGATCGGGGTGGTTCGCGAACTTGCCGATCGTGCCGCTGTGGGAGCTTCTCACGTACGGCTTGCTGCACAGCCCGGTCGACCTGATGCATCTGATCGGCAACCTGCTGGTGCTCTACTTCTTCGGCACGATGCTGGAGGAAGAGCTCGGTTCGCGCCGCTTCACCATCACCTACGTCGTGTCGCAGGTGCTCGGCGCACTTGTCTTCCTCGCGGCCGGATGGCTCGGCATGCCGTCGGGCCCGGCGATCGGCGCGTCGGGCGCATGCTTCGGGGTGATGATGGCCGCGGCCACGTTGTTCCCCGAGCGCCGCGTCACGTTCATCCTCGTTCCTCTCTCGATGCGCTGGCTCGCGATCATCATCGTTTCCGTCACCGTGTTCTCGGCCTTGCTGCAGTTCAAGCAGGGCACGTCGGGGACGGCGCACCTGATCCACCTGGGTGGTCTGGCTTACGGCTACATCGCGGTGCGCTCGGGGCTGATCCGGAAAGACCCGGTCGAGGCGTTCGAGCACCATCGCGCCGTGAAGGAAGTCGAGAGGGCGCGGTCGGACGAAGCACGCGTCGACGATCTCTTGGCGAAGATCAGCCGCGAAGGCATCGGCAGTCTGTCCAGGGCTGAGCGCGATTTCCTGAAGAAGGCCTCGTCACGCCGGTGAGGCGCGCGCGGGTTCAGTAGCCCGCCGCCTGCCCGTCCTTGCGCGACTCGCTCGCGCCGAAGTAGACGCCCGACTTCGGATCACGACGAATGGCCTGGTAGCCGCCGTATTCGCCCAGATTCCAGCCGACCACGTGGCCCTTTTGCATCAGGCCGCGCACGACCTCCCAACCGTAGCCTTCCTCGAGCGACACTTTGCCGCCGTCGCTCATGCGCTCGCCCGTCGGCTCGCTCGACCCGTCGTGCAGGATCCGCGGAGCATCGCCCGCTTCCTGTGTGTTCATGCCGAAGTCGACGAGGTTCACGACGATCTGCGCGTGACCTTGTGGTTGTGTCGCGCCGCCCATCACGCCGAACGCGAGCAGCGCTTCGCCGTCCTTCGTCACGAAGCCCGGGATGATCGTGTGGAACGGACGCTTCTTCGGCGCGTAGCTGTTCGCGCGGCCGGGTTCGAGGTCGAAGAGTTCGCCACGATCTTGCAGCACGAACCCGAGCCCCGGCGGCGTCATTCCGCTGCCCATCCCGCGGTAGTTGCTCTGGATCAGCGAGACCATCATCCCGCTCGCGTCGGCGGTCGAGAGGCAGATCGTGTCGCCGTCCTGCAGTGCGGGGTTCCCGGCCTCGACGGTCTTCGCGGCCCGCTCGCCGATCCGCGCGCGTTGCTTCGCGGCGTACTCGTCGGAGAGTAGGCCCTTCGTCGGCACGCGCGCGAAGTCCGGATCGGCGTAGAAGCGCGCGCGATCCTCGAACGCGAGCTTCTTCGCTTCGACGAAGGCGTGCACGTACTCGACGCTGCCGTATCCGAGCTTCGCGATGTCGAAGCCCTCGAGCACGTTCAAGATCTGGAGCGCCGCGATACCTTGCCCCGGCGGCGGGATCTCCCACACGTCGTAGCCGCGGTAGTCCACGGAGACGGGCTCGACCCAATCGGACCGGTGCGCGGCGAGATCGCCCGCGGTGAGGAACCCGCCCTCTCTCTGCATGTAGTCCTCGATTCGACGGGCCGTGTCACCGGCGTAGAACGCATCGCGGCCTTCCTTGCCGATCCGCTCGAGCAGGTTCGCGAGGTTCTCGTTGCGCCAGATCTCGCCCGTCTTCGGCGCGCGTCCCGCGAGCGTCATTTGCGCCGTGAAACCGTCGAACTTGCCGAGGACTCCGACGCTGCGCGCCCAGTAGTACGCGACGAGCTCTGTCACAGGCGCACCGTCGCGGGCATAGCGCACGGCGGGCTCGAGCACGCGCGCGAGCGGCAACTTGCCGAACTTCTTCGAGAGCTCGCACCAGCCATCCACGCAGCCGGGCACCGAGACCGGCAGCGGTCCGTGGCTCGGAATGCGCTTCAATCCGCGCTTCGTGAACTCCTCGAGCGATAGGCTCGATGGCGAGCGGCCGGACGCATTCAATCCGTGCAGCTTCTTCGCGGCAGGATCCCACACGAGCGCGAAGAGATCGCCGCCGACACCGCAGCCCGTGGGTTCGAGCAAGCACTGCACCGCGTTCGCCGCGATGGCGGCATCGACCGCGCTGCCACCGGCGCGCAGGATCTCGAGAGCCGCCTGGCTCGCAAGCGGGACGCTCGTCGCAGCCA
>JAYTBY010000402.1:0-1671 GCA_043736755.1 Planctomycetota bacterium
GCGGAAGTCGAGGAACGCTTCCCGGGCGAGTATCCCGCGTGGGACGCCGATCCGTTCACGTTCGCGCCTGTCGGTGGTGAGTCGGGGCTCGCGGTGCTCGCTCGCGCACTCCCCGTGATCCGCGAGATCGTCGTCGCGCACGAAGGACAGCGCGTGCTCGTCGTTTCGCACAAGGCGACGCTGCGCCTCTTGATCTCGAGCTTGCTCGGCTTCGATGGGCGCGGCTATCGCGATCGACTCGATCAATCGCCGGCGTGCTTGAACATCGTCGACTTCAAGGACCCCGTGCGCGCGCGGCTCATGCTCTTCAACGACGTCTCGCACTACCAGGACACGCCGCGGCTCGCCCAGGCTCAGCTCTCGAAGTGGTGGGACGCGCCGCCGACGCGCGGGTGAATCGTCAACTCGCGTCGAGGATCCGGCGTGACTGATCCGTCACGAGCAGGTTGGCCGGATCGACGCGGGCTTTCAGCGCTCGGAACGCTGCGAGGCGATCCGCGGGCCACATGCGCCGCGCGTCCTCGCGACCGATCACGCCGTCCTTCGCCGGATAGAAACGCCCACCGGCCTCGATCGTGGTGCGCGTGATCCACGCGGCGTGTCGCCACAACTCGGCGCGCGTCGAGGGCTGCACCTTGTAGTCGAGCGCGAGGCTCCAACCGTCGAGTCCGTGCGTCAACCAGAACGGATCCGGACGGTGCCGCTTCATCACGGCGAGGTACGGGACGAGGCCGACGCGCTGGCTCTCCAGGAGGATCGCGCTGAAGACCTCGTGCGCGCGTGACGCGGGCACGAACGGTTGGACCTGGATCAAACCGCGCTGGTCGTGACGACCGTAGGCCCACTTCCAGTTCGGCACGAAGTCGAGCAGGAACGCGAACGCGGCGTGTGATTGTCGATGCGGGCCGAGCGCTTCCTCGTGCATCCCGAGCGTCCACTTCGTCGCGTTGAGCAAACGCATGCCCGCGTCGTGATTCAGGAGGCGCAGCGCGCGCCACACTTCGCCTTTGGAGATGCCGAGGATCGCGCGCGGGAGTTCTTGATGCGCCACGGCCAAAGTGCGCGCGGGATCGGGATCCTCGCCGGGTCGCAGATGTCGCGCAGCATGGATGAGCCCGCGACCGAGGGCGTCGCCGCGGGCGAACGCGTCGATCCAGGCGACGAGGTAGTCGGCGCTCGCACGGCGCGACTCCATCCACTCCATCGCTTCGGCGAGGTTCTTCGTGCTCTTCGCCGCGACCTCGACGTCGCCGGAATGAACGCGTTTCGTGGCGATCACGACGCGCGTGATGATCCCGAGCATCCCGAAACCACCGATCGCGGCGTGGAAGAGGTCGCTCTCGTGTTCACGTGACGCCGTGACGAGATCGCCGCTCGGCAGGACGAGATTGATCTCGTGGACGTGCTCGCCAATCGTGCCCACGGCGTACTGGTTCTTGCCGTGAATGTTCATGGCCAGCGCGCCACCGAGCGTCGGGTACATCGTTCCGCTGACGACCTTGGGCCACCATCCGAGCGGAATCGCGCGCTTCCACAAGCCCTCGATCGTCACGCCGCCTTCGCACGTCGCGATCCCGCTCGTGCTGTCGAACGCGAGGATCCGATCCATGCGCGTCGTGTCGAGAACGATGCCGGCACTCGTGCAGTTGGCGTCGCCGTAACTGTTCCCGC
>JAYTBY010000403.1:0-8258 GCA_043736755.1 Planctomycetota bacterium
CGCGGTCGGCGAACTCGGGGACTTCGCCACCGAAGAGCTTCAAGTACGCCTCGTGCACGAGCGCCGTCGGCTGGAGCGTCGAACCTGCATCGAAGCGGCGCATCGCGCCGTCGGCGATCGCGCGCAACGACGCGTACACGCGCGGGAGGAGGTCGTCGCGAGCGCGCTCGTCACCCGTGCGAGCGCGTCGCAGCAGGCGTGTGAAATCCGTGGGGTTTTCCTCCGAGCGTCGAGCCTCACGCTCGACCCTAGCCGGGGCGGCGCGAAGCGGCAACGGGCGTCTCGCTGGCCGGGCCAGGTAGGGACGCAGGAGTGTCCAATCCACGCTCCGGTCCGCAGTGGAGAGGGCGTGCATGGGGGCGAGATCGCGGTCCGATACTCCAGGCCGACACGAATCCGAACGAATCGAGATTTGTCCACGCGCTCCTGAGTTCGTGTCGGGTTCCGGAGTCCTTCCGCGATCTCCGGCCGACGGGATGGATCACGAGTTCGAGGTGCGCGCGGGCCGGTCCCCGAGCGCAAGTCCGACGGACCGCCGCACGGCTGCGACCTCCAACATCTCGAGCGCCGTGCCGGTGCTGTGGTCGCCGTGATTGCGCCAAGCACAGCCTGTGCTTGGAGGAAGGCCAACATGCGGCGACCTGAAACCAAGATCAGAGCTGGGCGGGTCGTCTCTTCTGGACCCGCTACCGCGAGATCGAACAGCGTTACCGCCTGCCCTACGGCCATGTCCGACCGCTCGCTCGATGAATCCGTAGCGAACCCTCGCATGACGGGCCGGATGCGTGGGTCGCGCACGTCCGGATCTGCGGGAGGCCGGTGGGGGCAACCTCACCGGCCCACCCGGCTCGAGTAGAGGCGCGCGACGCCGAGGGAAGAAGCGGGGTGCGTTGCGACGAGCGGCGTGCCCCGCGTCTCGTTGCGGACGGACTCGGGTGTGCGTCTCGAGCACTGGATGAGCGCGAATTGCTGTCGGGTTGTGTGCACGGTCCGCGATCTGGGTTCGGCCGCTGAGATCCGGACCCGCGCTGAGCGTGGGGGGGCGGGCCGGCCCGATCCCCGAACACGACCCATCCCATGAAGCCCACTTCGAACCTGTTGCTCTTCGCGCTCCTCGCCGCTCCCGCGGTCGCGCAAGGGAACGCCGCACAGCGCGTTCCGCGACCCATCCCGTTCCAGTCCTCGGTCAAGGCCGATGCCGAACCGTCGATCACGACGCCGGCGGTCGAGCGCGCAGCTCACGTCGACGCGGCGCCGATCGCCGCATCACCCTGGAAGGTGCCCGTCACCGAGGCCGAGCGCGCACGCGGCCCGAAGTTCCAACTCGACCGCGTTTACTACATGGCGCAGCCCGACGGATCGACGTGGGCCAGCGGTAACACCTACAAGGCACACTTCAGCCCGAGCGGCGCGACGTACGTGCCGTTCCTCGGCTCGCAGGCGCCGCGCAACTTTCCGCTCGATCTCGCGCTCGTTTCGGCGAGCGTCGATGGCGTCGAGATCCCGCTCGAGCGCGCAGTTTCAGCCACCCGCGACGGTGACCGGATCACGATCGATCTCGGGATGATCGACGAGGTCTACGAACTCGCACTCGACTCGGTGGAGCAGACGTTCGTCGTCGCCGAACGTCCCGCGGCGGGCGACTTGCGGCTCGTCGTGCGTCACGAGACCGAGATGACGCGTTCCGAGGACGTCGACGGCTTCACCTACTCGAACGAGCACGGGTCCGTGCACTACGGGCGCGCCTTCGTCCGCGAATCCGACGGCACGCGCGTGCCGGTCGAATCACGCGCGGTGGAGGGCGGCGTCGAGATCGTGGTCGGTCGCGAGTACCTCTCGCGGGCCACGTTCCCGCTCGTCGTCGATCCCGTCATCACGACGTTCCAGTCCTTCGTCTCGGGCGCGGACACGTGGAACTCGGACATCGCCTACGACGCCTCGACGGACCGCACACTGACCGTGTTCGAGTACAACGCCAGTCAGTCCGACGGCGACATCTACGGGGTCATGCGCGCGGGCGATGGCAGTTCGAGCTTCTTGCTCCTCGACAACACGGTCGAGAATTGGCGCGGTCCGAAGGTCGCGAACTTGAACTCCGCGGACCAGTTCCTGATGGTTGCGCAGGTCTCCAACGTCACCGGCGCGATCGACTGGAGTATCTGGGGCATGACCGTGAGCGCGGCCACGACCGTCAACAGTTTCAAGTTCCACATCAGCACGACGGACCAGGGCGGCGCGAAGTACCTAGCCGACGTGGGCGGCGACCCGGATCCGGTGGGCCCGGCCTACTACTGTGTGACGTGGCGGCGCGACTTCACGGTCACGGACTGGGACATCCACGCTCGTCTGGTGACGCCGGCGGGGACGTTGGTCGGTTCGAGCACGCTTTTCATCGACAATTCAGGCAGTTCGCGTGACTCGGCGCCCTCGATCTCGAAGTCGAACGGCTCGTCCGGACTGGGCGCGGCGTGGACGATCGCTTGGCAGCGCGAGCTGTCGACGACGAACTACAACGTCCACGGTGCGCGCATCGCGTGGGACGGGATCCTACTCAACGGGCCTTCGCAACTCACGACGCAAGCCGGCTACGAAGTCACTCCGCGCCCGTCGTCGCCGCAAAACGACGGACGTACTCTGGTCGTGTACGGCCAGGACTCGACCAACGACGACTTGATGTATCTGCTCCTCTCCGGCACGACGATCAACGCGAGCGGATCGCTGACGGCACTCGACGCGGCGCCCACGGTCGTGCAGGACCAGGTCGACTTCAGCGTCGATTCGGACGGCGACCGTTTCGCCGTCGCCTACGCCGAGAGCTTCCTCTCGAGCACGTTTGACTACGACATCTGGGTCAGCACGTTCGCAGCGTTCGGCAACACGCTCATGGCGACCGAGTCCCACGTGTCGCTCGACTTCAGCAGCGCACAAGCGCGTCGGACGGACATCGTGGCTAAGCGATCGGGCGGCTCGGCCGGTTCGAATCGATTCTTCGTGACCTACGACTCCACGACCGCGGTCGAGCACGACGTCTTCGGTGGCATCTACGACACGAAGCTCGGCGGCTTGGTGGCCGCGTTCTGCTTCGGCAACGGCTCGTCGGGCGCTTGTCCCTGCACGAACAACGGCGGGTTGCCGCAAGGTTGCCCGAACTCGATCCATCCCTCGGGTTCGTACCTCTCCACGGCGGGGTGGGCGCAGACGGGCGCGGGCGACACCCTCCAGTTCCTGGTTGGCAACGTCCCCCCGAACGTGAGCTGCACTCTGTTCCAAGGCACTTCGACGAACACCGTGCTCTTCGGCGACGGACTGCGCTGCGTGTCGGGTACGCAGATCCGGATCAGGACGAAGCCCTCGGATGCGGCTGGAACGGCGGTCTGGCCCAGTGGCGCCGATCCGTCCGTGTCGGTGACGGGGCTGGTCCCCCTCGCGGGCGGGCAGCGCTACTACCAAGTGAGCTATCGCAACTCGGTGAGCTACTGCACGCCGGCGACGTTCAACATCTCGAGCGGGGTGAGCGCGCAATGGCTCCCCTGAGCGAGGCCTGAATCGCGCGCTGCCCGAATCGGGTGCGGTGGATCGAGCGGGGCGCGTCGCACGAGCGGCGCGCCCCACGTTTGCGTTTCCACGGCCTGCGCTTCACGCGGGCACCGGGTCACGCCGGGAGCGCGGATCGATGCGCCGCGGAGCATGTCACGGCTTCCAGCCAACGACCCAGGCGTTCGTCATGTTCGAAGACGCTGTGGTGCAGAAGTTCGCGCCGTTGCGATAGAGAGCTTGGTACATGCGTGTCGTTCCGGGCGCCACGTCACCAGCGATGTGGATCGGCGCGTCCCCGACGCCCGGGAAACTCGCCGCACCGGCGCTGGCCAATACGAATCCAAGCCGCTTCACGGAACCGGACACGCAACGCAGCCCGTCCCCGAACAAGGTTCCACTGCCGTGATTCGCGCGCACCGTGCCCTCGAAGAACAGAACCGTGGCCGTCGACGGTAGACCCGTCGCCGTGAGCACGAGCGTGTCGTTCGCGACGCGCGGCAAGCCGGTCGCCGCGAGACGGCCGCCGGTGCCGGTCGAGTTCCTACACCCCGATCGGTCCGACGTCGGGCTCGTGTTGCCGCACGGACACGTGCCGCCTCCCGATCCGTCGCCGAAGCAGTAGGGGCCCCCCGCGTCGCCACACCCGGTCCAGCGCGCGAAGCTCTGCGCCGCGGATCCGCCGGCGAAAATGAAGTTCCCCGCGGCATACAAGTCCGAACTCGCCGCTCCGCCTAGGCTCGCCACGCACAGCGCGTAGCAACTTTCCCCGACCATGCCTGAGCCAAGCTTCGACCAACCCGCCGGAGTCCATCGCCCGACGTGCCCCAAAGCCACACCCGGGTTGCTGCCCGTGAAACCGCCGGCGGCATACAACGCCGGGCCCGTGCCATCGTCGTAGGTGACGAGGCTCACGACGGTTTGGTTCAGTCCGCCAGCGAGCGGAGCCCAACTCCCGCTCGTCGTGCGCTTCGCGATCGAGTTCGCCGCAGTTCCGTTGGCGTCCTGGAAATTGCCTGCGGCGTAGAGCGCCGCTCCGGTTCCATCATCGTGACTGAGTAGTTCGAGGACGCTGGCGTTCGCGCCTCCGAATGGAGTGATCTCGGTCCAACTCGCGCCCGATAGGCGCGCGACGAATCCGCGGTTGAAGCCCGATTGCTGCCAGATGCCGCCCGCGAAGAGAGAGGTCCCCGAGGCGTCCGTGTGGACGGCGATGCTCACCACGAATTGGACCTGAGTCGGGAGCGGAGGCAGCGCGCTCCACGCGACTCCGTCCCAGCGTGCGACCTTTGACGCGCCGACTCCGCCCACGAACGTGAAATCCCCGCCTGCGTAGAGCGCCGGCCCCGTGCCGTCGTCGAACGTCGTCAGCGTCTCGACGCCGCCGTTCAGACCGCCGCTGAGGCTCGTCCACGCGCTTCCATTCCAGCGCCCGATGCCGCGCAGGTTCGTCGCTCCGGAACTCGCGAAGTTCCCGCCGGCATACAGCGCGGGCCCCGTGCCGTCGTCGTGAACGTGGAGCGACGCCACGAACCCACCCGTGAGCCCGGCCCCGACCACCGACCAAGAAACTCCGTTCCAACGGACGATATTCGTGGTGTTCCCGAACACAGGGAAGACGCCGCCGACGTACACGGCCGGGCCGCTCCCGCTGTCGAAAGTGGCGAGCGCGTAGGCTCCCGGGAATCCCAGGTCCTGCGCCGGCGAGTGAACCCATTCGAGGCCACCCTGAGCGAAGGCCGGGACCATAGTGGCCAGGGAGAGAACGAGCGGAGCGAGCTTCATGCGAATGGCCTCGAGGAGAGCAAAGCGCGGTGCCGAGGGAATCGGAATCCCCAAAGGCCGACGGGGGAATCGGAATCCCAGAGGCCGACCTCGATTCGGAGTTTAGCTGCTGGCGTGATTTGCGGCGGGCGACTCGTGCTGCCGCCGCGGAAATCGGGTCGATGGGCAGGCCTCCGCATTGCGCCGCTCGACCTCGCGCAGGATCGCGCCAAGCAGGCGGGCGCCTGGCCGGACGGGCGAGCTTCCGGCTCAGGCTCAACTCGCATGGCCGGTGCGCTGCGTCCAACGAAGCAGGCTCACCCCTCCGTCAGAGGAAGTCGGCCGGATCGAACTCGTCGACCGGGATGATGCGCACGCGCGGGAGCGGCACGTTGAACGCGTGCGCGTCCGTCTCGAGGTCGTGGATCTCGAGGCCGCGGGTTTCGAGCTCGCGATAGGACGCGCTGACGAACTCGCGGAATCCGAGGATGCCGACGCGACGGTCGGTGCCGAGCAGCGCTTCGATGTCGGGGAGGAAGTCGCCGTCGTGGCTCGCAAGGAGGACGTTGCCTTCGCGCTCGCGCAGTGCTTTCAGAGTCCGTTGGATCGCGACGTCGACGACCGATCCGTCGGCCGCTCCCGAGAGCGGAATCGGCCTATAGTTCAGCGCGAGCAGAGCCTGGATGAACGACGCCGGGAGCACTCCCGACGACGCATTCAGGAAGAAGAGGCCCTTGCACGGCTTCGTCCACAACCGCGCGGTGAAGTCGCGCACGCGATCCCAGCGTGGACGTTGTTCGGGCGCGGGCCGAATCCCGAGGATGCTGATCCCGAGCGTCGCGTCGATGTTTTCGCCGTCGACGAGCAAGTACGAGTGGTCGTGCATCTTGGTCATCGTGCGTACGCCCGACGCGCGAAGAGCAGCGTCAGGTAGGGGAGCATCGTGCGCTTCTGCGGGATCAACTCGAAGATCCGCCACAGGCGTTTCGGGTTCCAATAGAACGTGCGATAGGCCTTCTTGCGCAGCGCGAGAATCTTCTTCTCGGGGACCGCGGACAAGTTGATCTCGGCCTGATATGGCTCGTATCGCGACCAATCCGTCGGCAAGTCGTACCCGGCGTGCTCGACCTGCTTGAAGAGCTCCGTGCCCTTGAACGGGATCACGCGGAAGAACGCCGCGGTGTGGAAGGAACTCGACGACGCCCAGCGGATCGTCTCCTCCATCTCGTCCTCGGTTTCGGTCGGGAAGCCGAGCATGAACGCGCCGTGCACCATGACACCCTGCGCGGCGATGAAGTCGACGATCTTGCGGACCTTGTCGATCTTCAGGTTCTTCTTCATCACCTTCTGCATGCGCGGAGAAGCACTCTCCACGGCGACCATGCAGCGGTACATGCCGGCCTTCTTGAGCAAGACGACGAGCTCTTCGTCGAGGATGTCGCCGCGGAAACCGTTCGGGAACGTCAGCGCGAGGTTCCAGCCCTTGTCGATGATGCCCTGGGCGATCTTCTTCGCGCGCTCGGGACGGAAGTTGAAGATGTCGTCCATGAAGACGAGCTCCTTCACTCCGTAGGTCGTGACGAGCATCTCGATCTCGGCCAAGACGTGCTCGGCCGAGCGCTCGCGAAACGTCTTGCCGTAGCTGTTGTGGCAATACGTGCAGCGCCAAGGGCAAGCGCGCGAGCTGAACATCGTCGCGAACTCCTTGTGCGCGTAGATGACGCCGCCGCGCGGGACCTTGTGGTACTTCGCGTGATCGACGAGGTCCCAAGCGGGAAACGGCAGCTCGTCGAGGTTCTGCGGCGGCGGGCGATCGGGTTCGTGGACGACGAGCCCCTCGACGTTGCGCCACGAAAGTCCTTGGCACTCGGTCCAATCCGTGCGACCGGCTGCCACGCCGGCGAGGAGGTCCGCGAACGTGAACTCGCCTTCGCCGCGCACGACGAAGTCGACGTTCGTGTCCTTGAGCACGTCCTCGGCCGCGACGCTCGGATGCGGACCGCCGCAAGCCACGACCGCGCGCGGCAGGCGCTCCTTCACGAGCTTCGCGACGGCGTGCATGCAGCCGGCTTCGTAGGTCATCGCCGAGAGGCCGACGACGTCAGGATCGAGCTTCACGATCGCGTCGGCCGCTTGCTCGGGCGTCCAGTCCTCGACCTTCATGTCGAGGATGTGCATGTGCTCGAACCCGCGCTGGCGCGCGGTCGCCGCGATCATCATCACGCCCAACGGATGGACGTGCGTGAACTGCGTGTAGGGGTGGTAGGTCTGGACGAGCGCGGTACGCATGAGGATGTGACGACGTGCGAGTCGAGGCTCACATCCTACGCGAGCCGTCCGAGGTCGCGGCTCGTCACTTGGCGAAAGGACTTCAGGCTCTCCTGGCCCGCGGTTCATTCTCGGGCTCTCGCCTCGCCGAGCGACGCGCCTCGGTGGCGAGGCACCGTCGGTTCGACGGGATCACGGCCTGTCCGAGGACATCGATTCGCAGTCAGGACGCCAGTTCTTCCTCGACGAAACGGCCGTCCTCGAACCGCCACGAGCGCACTTCGCGCTGCGCGTGAGCGTCGATGGCGACGAGCACGTGCGACCAACCCTCGGACGCGTGCGCGCGATCGTCAGACGTCGGAACCGCGGCGTCGTCGGGTCGGGAACTCCAGGTGCCTACGACCTGGAGGCCGAGCTCGCGCGCTTCCACTTCCGCCGCGCGGTGGTCGAGCGAATCGATCTCGCCCGGCTCCGGAGCGCTGGCCAAAGCGTTGGAAACCGCGACCGCGCGCCGTGCTTGAACGACCGCGATCGAGCCTTCCCCGACCTGCCCGTAGAGCATTCCACACACGGCGAACGGGTACGCCTGCGCTGCCCAACGCTCGAGCTGGAACCGCTGGAATACCGGCAGGATCACGCTCGGAACGCGGAAAGGTCCGGCCTGGAACGACTCGTTCTTCGGGTACTTGGAC
>JAYTBY010000404.1:0-1666 GCA_043736755.1 Planctomycetota bacterium
TGTTGTGCAGCCGGATGCGGCCGAGCGCGAGGGCGACACCGAGGGTCCCGGAGTGGCTCACGCCGAGGTGCGTGCACGCCGACTCGTACAAGGCCTCGAACCGCGCGCGCGCTTCGCCCGTGCGCCCGACCTCCGATTCGAGCGTGGCGAGGTTCAACTCCGTGGAGATCGTCAGGCGATGCTCGGCACCCAACGCCGAGCGGAGCGCGTGGGCAGCGTCGCGCAACACGACGAACGCTTCGTCCAATCGTCCGGCGTAGGCATAGGCGGCGCCGAGACCCGCGCGCGCGCCGAGCGTGCGCGGATGCACGGGCCCAAGGTTTGCCGCATCGTGTTCCGCGGCGTGTTCGAGCAGCGGGATCGATTCGTCGAAGCGGCCGAGATCGAGGAGGACGCCTGCGATCGCCGTTTCGAGGAAGACGACGCCATCGCGATCGGGGCCGAAGACCTGTCGGCGCAACTCCACGGCTTCGGTGTACGAGTCCAGCGCGCGCTGCGGATCCCCGCGCGACGCGGCGACGTCGGCGAGTCCAGCCAGGACGTCCGCGATGCGGCGGTCGTCCGGTACGCTCGCGCTTTTCTCCAAGGCGAGCAGCTCGTCGAGTTGCTCCTGGGCCGCGTCGAAGCTCGTACGGTCGACGTCCACGTAGGCCAGATCGAGTCGCGCGCGCATGAGGTCCGGGTCGTTCGGACTCGCGACGCTCGAGAGTCTACTCAGCGCTTGGTCGAGTTCGTCCCGCGCGGCGTCGAAGCGCCCCAGAGCCCGATAGGCGTCTCCGAAGAGCTGACGAAAGCGCGCTTCGATCCGCGGACGCCCCGCGAAGCGCACGCCAATCTCCGGCGCGAAACGGTCGAGTGATTCGAGCAGGGTCACGTCGCGCGAGCCGACTTCGGGGTTCGCGGACACGAGAACGTTCTCGAGGAACTTCGTCACCGCTTCGGCATCGGAACGCGCGAAGTCGGCCGCATTCTTCGCCAGGAGAGCTGCGTCGCGCTCGGACCTGGCGCGCAGCAGTCCGATGGTGAGGCCGCCGACGAGCGCCACGACTGCGCCGGTCGTCGCGAGGAACGCGGTCCCGTGTCGGCGTGCGTACTTCGCGACGAGGTACACGGCACTGGCCGGTTGCGCGAGGATCGGTTCGTGCGCGAGGTGTCGACGAACGTCCGCCGCCATCTCGTCGGCGACGCGATACCGACGAGCGGGATCCTTCTTCCAGCGCCTTGGCGACGATGGTCGACACGTCACCGCGGAGATCGGGGTCGCTGCGACCGAGCGGTGCGGGCTCTTCGGTCTCGATCCGGCGAACCGCGGTCGCGATCGGGAGACCATCGACCTCGATCGGTCGACGCCCCACGAGGATCTCGTGCAACATCACGCCGAGGGAATACACGTCGGAGCGCGTGTCGTTATCGTCCGCGTCGCCGCGCGCTTGCTCCGGACTCATGTAAGCGAGCGTCCCGAGCAGCTCGCCGGTAGCGGTCGTCAGCGACGACACCCCGGATTGGCGTGCGACGCCGAAGTCGAGGATCTTCGGCGCGAGCGCAGCCGGCGCGAAACCGAGCGCAGGCTCGCGTGAACCGAGTGTCGTCGAAGGCGCATCGACGACGAGCACGTTGCTCGGCTTCAAGTCGCGGTGGACGATGCCGAGTAAATGCGCCGCGAAGA
>JAYTBY010000405.1:0-1664 GCA_043736755.1 Planctomycetota bacterium
GCCCAGGATTCGTGCCAAGTGGTCGGCCGAGCGGGTGAGCGCGGGCTCGGCTTCGTCGAGGCGCTTCATCGCGGTGAGCAGGGCTCCGAACACGGCGACGTAGTGCCAGCGCTCCCACGACGACTCGGGCATCACGGCTTCGGCGCGACGAATGCACTCCTCGTGCAGGACGAGCGCTTCCTCGAAGCGCAGTTGTTGCCCGATCGTCCACGACAGGTTGAAGATCGCGGCAATCGTGCGTGTGTCGTTCTCGCCCAACACGAACCGCATGCGGGCCAAGTTGTCGCGCTGCAACGCTTCGGCTTCGTCGAAGCGGCGCATCTCTGAGTACAGGAGCGCTAGGTTCGACTCAGCCGTCAACGTGTTCACGTGATCGGGCCCGATGCGCACGTGCAGTGTGGGCAGGATGCGCTCGTAGAGTTCGACGGCCTCATCGCGTCGACCGAGACGTTCGAGGACGCCGGCCAGGTTGTTCCGACGCCCCAGAGTCTCCGGGTGATCCTCGCCCTGGAGCGCGGCACCGGCCTCGTCGGCTTCGAGGAAGAGTGGCAGCGCGCGCTCGAACTCGCCGCGCCTCTGCAGCGTGCACGCGAGATTGTTCGCGGCTGACCACGTGTCGGGATGTCGTGGACCACGGATTTCGCGCGCCAACTCCAGCGCGTTCGTTTCGAGAGCTTCAGCCTCCTCGAGCTGGCCAGCATTCGACAACACGAGGCCGAGCGAGATCGTGAGGCTCAGGACCACGGGATCGCGCGCGCTCGACTCCCTCGAGAGCGCCCGGATCGCTGAGCGCAACAGGCGTTCCGCTCGCTCGAAGTCGCCATCGCGATAGGCGAGCAGTCCCAGGGCACCATCGATTTCGGCGCGCCGATCTGCGTCATGGTCACCTGCGGCTCTGAGGCCAAGAGCCGCGGATTCGAGCAGTTCACGTGCCTCGTCGACTCGATCCAGCTTCAAGAGCGCTTGCCCGAGATAACCTCTCGCATGGGCGAGGTTCGACTCAGATCCCGAACCGCGCCCCAGGTCGAGAGCCGTGCGGAATTGCGTCTCCGCCTCCCCGAAGCGCCCGAGGTTGTAGTACGTACGCCCAATCGTCGTGCGCACCTCGCACTCGACGTCGGGGGCGCCGCGCAAAGAACCTGGAAGCTCCGCGACGGCTCGGTCGAGGACGTGCACGAGTAGCGTGTCCGGCCCCGATTCCTCGGGCGAAGCACGCGCGAGAAGGTCTTGGAACCAGGCCGACACGCGCGACGCGCGGTCGAGCGCGGCGAGCGCGGTCACGCGTGCTTCCTCCTCAGCCTTCCAGCCGGCTCGTGCGCTATCGCGTTCACTGGCGGCGACGCGTGCTTGCCACGCGGTGCCCGCCAAACCTGCAAGGAGCGCGACGAAGACTGCCGCGACCCCGGCGACGAGCGCACGATTGCGCCGTGCGAACCTCGAGAACTGGTAGATCGCGCTCGGCGGCCGTGCCGCGATCGGCTCGTCCGCGATGAAGCGTAGGATGTCGGCCGCGAATTCCGCTGCACTCGCATACCGCCGATCCGGGTCTTTCTCGAGCGCCTTCTGAACGATCGTCTCGACATCGCCGCGCAGAACAGGTTGATGCCGCGAGAGGGGAGTCGGATCGTCCTGGCGAATCGTGCGTACGGCCTCGTGCAGCGCTT
>JAYTBY010000406.1:0-8241 GCA_043736755.1 Planctomycetota bacterium
TGCGCGGTTCGCCGATCACCGTCGTGTTCCCGATGGACTCCTGATGCGCCTTGATCTGGTCCTGGATCTCCTTCGGGAGATCACCGGGGATGATCATCGGCTTCTCGTCGCCGGTCGCACCGGCGGCGCCTTCTTCGGGAACGGAACCGTCGGGGATCGCGGCGTCCGGCGGCGGCGTCTTGTCCTTCACGAGCTCCGTGAGCTTCTTCCCGAGCTGCGAGCGGCTGTACGATGAGATCACATACGCCCACTTCGAGAGACGCGCGTTCAAGTCCGCGGCCTCCTTCGTGACTTCCTCAGCCGACTTCTTCGCGATCGGAGGCGGCGTCGCGGTCTCGCCTTCCTGCGGAGTCTCGACCGCCACTTGCGGCGGCGCTTCATAGCTCGCGGCGAAGCTCGCGTAGGACTTCCCGTCCTGATCCTTCGTCGTGACCGTCACCACGAGTCCGTCGAACGTGTGGAAGCGCGCGATCGGCCCGGTTCCGGTCGAGAAATCGACCTCGGACGCGGGCGCGACGTCTTCGAGGTTCACGTACTCGAGCCCGGTCGCGAGCGAGTTCGCGACGGTCGGATACGTCGCTTCCTTGCCTTCGGGGATGCCGTGCAGCGTGAAGTCCTTCGTCTCCGCCGCGGGGCGATCGACGAGCACCGTCTCGCCGTCGGGCTGGCGGATCTCGACCGAGCGCACGCGGTCCTGCGGCACTTTGAGGATCTCTTTCGCGAGCCAGCCCGTGGACTCCTGGGGCAGGTCGAGCTTCAGCACCGCGAGCCAAGACTGCGCTTCGCCGCTCTTGCGCACGTAGCGCTGTCCGTTGCCCTGCACGCCGCCGGCCGACTCGAGTTCCTTGCCGACGATGAGCTTGGCGACCTCGCGACCGTCTTTGTCCGACAGGCTGACAAGCGTCGACTTCGAATCCGTCGCGTCGAAGTCCTCGACACCGAGCTTCGCGTGGCGCGCGGGATCGGCTGTTTTCGCCTCGATCGTCGTCGCATCGGTGAGCGCGAGCACGGTTTTGCGGACCAGCTCCATCTGCACCGGGTAACCGCCCTTGTCCTCGAGCGTCCACGCATCGCCCACGCGGCGCAGCGTGTAACCGCCACTCGCGCGCTGCACCCGGATCGCGGTGACGTCGTTGCGCACTTTCGCGAGCTCGGGGAAGAGCTTCGCGTTCGCGGCCGGGTACTCGGCGTTCGAGCCGCTGCCCTTCAGCGCGACTGCCGCCGCCGCAACCGTCGCGGCCGCAGCCACGATGAGGATCGTCAAGGTCTTCGAGTTCATCGCATCAGCTCCCAGCGCGGCCGAGCCGCGCGTCGATCATCTTCTTGCGTCGCACGCTCCACACGACGATGCCGGCGAGCGCGATCAGGATCGGAACCGACAGGCCGTTGATCAGGACGAGCTTCGTCTTGAGCAATTCGATGCCCTTTTGCAGGTCGGCCTTCACGCCGCGCAGTTCCTTGCGGGCCTGATTGCGCGCGTCCTTGAAGCGCTCGATCTCGGCTTCTTGCTCGGGCGACAAGATCAGCGCGCTGGTCTCGTCCTTGTTGCCTTGGAGCTCGTTGATCTTCGTCTCGGCGTCGCGCAGTTTCGCCTCGAGGTCCTTCTCTTTCTGACGGAACTTCCCCTCGGCGTCCTTGCGCAACTCGTCGACCGTGTCGAACGGCCGGATCGAGCGCCCGCGGCTGCGCAGCGAGATCAGGTCCGTCGAACCCGACAGGTTGTCGGCCGCGTTCACGGCGAACGCGCCGTTGTCGGCTTGCGTCGTCGCCAGCGTCTGACCGAAGAAGTTCTGCGTGCGGACCCACATGCGGTCGGCGAGCAAGTCCACGTCCGCCACGACGACGACTTGGATCGGGCCCTTCGATTCCTTGAGCACTTCCTCGTTCGGATTCGGCGTCGATTCAGCGTCACCGTCTTGCTTCGCCGGTCGACCCTCGGGGTACGCCGTCTTCGCCGGACCCGTGACGCGCGCCGCGAGCATCAGCTTCTCGCCGCCCGAGGCGTAGGTCGACAGCAAGTCCTTCGGGTCGGGCCCGAACTGCACGCGCGACTTCGGGAGACGCATCGCGTTGCGCGTGGTCTCCATCAGAGCCGTGACGGTCGTGCCCGCGCCGTCCTTCTTGCGCAGGAAACCTGAGCTCGCCATGTGGATGTTGTCGAGTTCGCTCGTCGTGACGTCGTCCTTGCTGAAGACGTCCTTGTCCTTGCGTAAGCCCAGCCACAAGACGTAGTCGACGGAGCCTCCCTGCCAACCGACGCGCAGCGCGAGGTCCTTGTCGGCTGCGAGATCCTCGGCCGGCATCTCGAGGCCCCACGCCGCGAGCAGCGGGTCGAGCTTGGACGAGCGGTCCGCCATCATCGCGGAGAGCGGATTCTGCGGATCCTGGCGCACTTCCTGCAGTTCGAAGTAGGGGTCGAGGAACGCGACGAGCTTGCCGCCGCGCAACACGAACTGATCGATCTCGAAGGAGAGTTGCGGCGACAGCGCCTGCGGGTGCACGACGAACAAGAGGTCGAGATCGCGCTCGAGCTTTTCGGTCGTCGCATCGATCATGCGGACTTCGAAGCTCTGACGCAGCGACTCGAGGACGTACCAGGGCTCCACGGGCGCTTGCGGATTCGCCATGCGCGCCATCGGGTTGCCGTCGAGCGGCAACGCGGTGAGCACGCCGACGATGCGCTTCTTCTGATCGCGCAACGTGTCGACGAGGCGCGTGACGTCGTACTCCAGGAACTCCTCACGCTCGTCGTGGAAAAACGGGATGAGTTCCTTGCCGTCCGTCGTGTTCGTGCCGACGAGGCCGAAGTAGAGCAGCTCGCCCGCGGCCGACGCGGGAACACCCTTCAATCCGTACGAAACGGCCGCGTCCTCGACCTCCGTGAACGGCACGGGATCGGCGATTTCGAGCCGGATCTTGCCCTTCGAGATCGTCGAGTACTCCTCGAGCATCTGCTGCACGCGCTCGGCGTACGTCACGAGGCCCGGCGCTTGTTGCGCGAGCTTCTTCGAGAAGTAGAACCGCAGCGTGATGGGCTCGCCGAGGTTCTGGAGGATGTTCTTCGTCCCCTGCGACAACGTGTAGAGCTTGTTCTCCGTCAAGTCCGCGCGACCGCCGCGCAGCCATTGGCCGGCAACGACGTTGAACGCCACGAAGAGAACAAGGAGGGTCAGGAGTCCGCCGATCGAGGTCCAGAAGCGCTTCATGGGATGGGCCTCAGCTGGCCTTCTTGAGATCGAGGGTGACGACGCACGCGAGGAGGCATGCAGCGATCAAGGAACCGAAGAACGCCAAGCTGCGCACTTCGATCACGCCGCTGCCGATCGAGGTCATGTGCGTGAGGAAACTGAACGAGCGCAACGAGTCGACGATGACGTCCGGCGCAAATTGCCGCGCGAATTCGAGGACGAGCGGCGTGCCCGACAGGACGAGCAGTAGTCCGACGACGAAGGTCAGGACGAACGCGATGACCTGGTTCTTCGTGATCGCCGAGAGGAACGACCCGAGCGCCAGGTAGCCGCCGGCGAGCAGGAAGCTGCCGATGTAGCTGGCGATGATCACGCCGTTGTCGGGAGCCCCTAGGAAGTTGACCGTCATCCACATCGGGAAGGTCAGGAGCAGCGCTAGCCCTGAGAAGAGCCACGCCGCGAGGAACTTGCCCATGACGGCTTCGCCCAGTGACACGGGCAACGTCATCAGCAACTCGATCGTGCCGCTCTTGCGTTCTTCGGCCCACAGACGCATCGAAATGGCCGGGATGAGGAACAGGTAGAGCCATGGGTGCAGCGCGAAGAAGGGCTGCAGGTCCGCGACGCCGCGCTCGTAGTAGCCCGTGACGTAGAACGTCAGGAACCCCATCAGCGCCAAGTAGAAGAAGAGGAAGACGTACGCGACGGGCGTGGCGAAGTAGCCCGACAGTTCGCGCTTCGCGAGGATCCAGGTGGTGCGCATGGTTTCTAGACTCAGCTCGCGCCGACGCGCTCGGCCTGTGTGATCGTCCGGAAGACTTCGTCGAGCGGCCCTCGCGCGGCGAGCGACTCCGGCGTGCCATCGAAGAGCACGCGGCCCTTCGCGATGATGATCGCGCGCGTGCACACGGCCTCGACTTCTTCGAGGATGTGCGTCGACAGCACGATCGCCTTGTCCTTCGCCATGGAGCGAATCAGGCCGCGAACCTCGAATTTCTGGTTCGGATCGAGACCGTCCGTCGGTTCGTCGAGCACCAGGACTTCCGGATCGTGGAGGATCGCTTGGGCCAAGCCCACACGGCGCTTGAAGCCCTTCGAGAGCGTTTCGATCGGCTGGTGCAGCACCTGCTCGAGGTGGACCTGCTTCACGACGGCCGCGATGCGCGCCGCTTTCGTCGCGCCGGACAACCCGCGGATGTCGGCGATGAAGTCGAGGAACGCCCCCGGAGTCATGTCGGTATAGGCCGGCGCGCCCTCGGGCAGATACCCGAGCTTCCGCTTGGCCGCCATCGACTCCTTCTCGACGTCGTGGCCGCAAATGCGCGCCGTGCCGGAAGTCGGGGCCAAGAACCCCGTGATCATTTTCATCGTGGTCGACTTGCCCGCGCCGTTGGGCCCGAGGAAGCCGAGGACTTCCCCCTTCTTCACGGTGAAGGTGATGGAGTCGACCACGCGCAGCGGGCCGAACTCTTTCGTCAGGTTCTGGATCTCGATCATCGAGCGCGATCTCCTCAGGCTGCGGCCCGAGTGGGCAGCCGCGTTTTGGCCCGGTGCCCGACCCTCTTCGGGTCGCCACATCCGTGCATGGGGGGCAAAGGAACTACAGGCCGGAGGCCTTCTGGGTCAAGCACGCTCTCGCGGGCTCCGGATGGAACGGCCCGCTACGTACCAGGAGGGCGTTGCGTTGGCGGGTCGTCGACTTGTGCGAGCGGCTATAACGTGGGGCTGGCCATCGGTCGACACGACCGGCCGGGACCCTTGGATCCGATCCTCCTCACCACGGCGCTGGCCCTCCTCGGAGCGAGCGCCTTGGGCGCCGCGCTGCCGCTCTACCGCCGTTGGTCGGAGCGCGGGCTCCACCTCTTCGTGGCGCTCGCGGCGGGGATCTTCCTCGGGACGATCTTCTTCCACCTCTTGCCGCACCTCGCCGGCGTCGGGCATGACCACGAGACCGGGCACGCGAGCGGGGCCGAGGAGATCGCGCACTCGGTCTGGCCGTGGGGCGCGGCGCTTCTCGGCATCCTGCTCTTGTTCCTGCTCGAGAAAGTCTGGCTACCCTCGCGCACGCGCGAAGCCGGTTCGAATCCGCATGCGCTCCTGTGGTCGGCGACGTACGCGGGGCTCGCGTTGCACGCGGCGACAGCGGGCATCGCGCTCTCCGGCATCCTCGAGGTTCCCGAGGGTCGCGCGCAGTTCCTGGTCTCGATCCTCGTTCACAAAGGGACCGAGTGTTTCTCGCTCGCGACCGTCATGCGGCTCGCGGGGTTGCCGAATCGGCGCGCGCTCGTTCTCCTCGGTCTGTTCGCGCTGATCGAACCGGCGGGGCTCCTGCTCGGCGGAGAAATCGCGCAGGCGATGCCCGCCGCAGCGCCAATTCTCACAGGCTTTGCGGCCGGAACGTTCCTCTACGTCGCAGTCGCAGATCTGCTCCCCGAGGTCTTCCACGGTGGCGGTAACACGCGTTGGAAGGTCGGCGCGGTCCTCGTTGGGGTGGCGATTCCAACGCTGACGTTGGAGCGCGTGCAGTGGCTGGGTGAGTTCGCGCGCGAAGCTTTGATCGAGTCGTGGAGCGTTTTCCTCGCGATGGCGCCGTACCTCCTCGTCGGGTTCGCGCTGGCGGGCATCGTGCGCCTCGTGTTGAAGCCCGAACGCGTCGTGCCGACGCTCGGCGGGAACAACCTGCGATCCGTCGCTTGGGCCGCGCTGATCGGCGCACCATTGCCCCTGTGCTCGTGCTCGGTGATCCCGGTCGCGCTCAGCTTGCGCAAAGCCGGCGCGAGCAAGGGCGCGACGAGCGCGTTCACCGTTTCGACGCCGGAAACCGGCGTGGATTCGATCGCGGTGACGTGGGCGCTGCTCGATCCTCTCCTCACGATCGCACGCCCGATTGGCGCCCTGATTTCCGCAATCGCGAGTGGTAGTGCGGTGAACTGGCTCGTGCGGCGTGGGCTGGACAACGCGCTGGTCTCGACGGTTTCGAGTGCGAGTGCCGTGGACGCCGACTGCTGTGCGCACGAGAAGTCACCGCCAGCGCCGCCGGCGAAGTCCTGCTGCGCGGACGAGGTTCCGTTGGCACGTGCCGACAACGCAGTGCACGAGCCAGCGCGGTCCGAGCGCGCGGTCGCTTCGACGGCCAGCGTTTCGACGGCCGTTACTTCGACGGCCAGCGCTGGGCGCGCAGTCGGTGCACAAGCAGTCACTGCGCACGAGTCGCACACGCTGGACGCGGACGAGCACGCCGGGCACGCGCACGCTGCTTCGTCCCGCGCGGATTCGAAGCGCGCGAAGTCCGACGCGTCGTTCCTGGCGCGGGCCATGCGCTTCGGTTTCGTCGACATGCTCGACGACCTCGCGCCTTCGCTCCTGCTCGGCCTCTTGCTCTCCGGCGCGATCGTCGCCGCGTTGCCCGCGGGCGCGCTCGAGAACCCGATTGCACACGGATTCGCGGGCTACCTGGTGATGCTCGCGATCGGCATCCCGATCTACGTGTGCGCCGCCGCGTCGACGCCGATCGCGGCGGCACTGATCCTCAAAGGACTGTCGCCCGGTGCGGCCCTCGTGTTCCTGCTCGCGGGCCCAGCGACGAACGCAGCCTCGATCGTCGTGCTCTCGCGCGCACTCGGAGCGCGCGTCGTCGCGACGCAGATCGCGACGCTCTCGATCTGTGCCGTCGCGATGGGGTTCGCGGTCGATCGGCTCTACACGCTGCTCCAGATCACGCCCTCGGCCGCGATGTCCGCCGAACACACTCACGCGTCGATGTGGATTGCCTACGCGGCTGCAGGGGTCCTCGCCGTGCTGCTAATCATCTCCCTCGTGCGCACCCACGGATCGCGGGACCTCCTCGCGACGTTGCGCGAGGGTCCGAATCCGGCCTGAAACCCAGAAGGAAACAAGATGGCTCTTCCGAATCCCGCAATCGCCGACGGCATGGTCGTGACGATCCACTACACGCTCACCGACGACCAAGGCTCCGTGATCGACAGCTCGCAGGGCAGCGATCCGCTCGAGTACCTGCACGGACACGGCAACATCGTGGTCGGGCTCGAGCGCGAGCTGACGGCCAAGAAGGTCGGCGACGCGCTGAAGGTCGCGGTCGCGCCGAAGGACGGCTACGGCGAGCACAACCCGCTCGGCCGCGGCAAGGTCCCGCGCGACTCGTTCCCCGAGGACGTGGAGATCGAAGAGGGGATGCAGTTCGCCGGCGAAGGCGACAACGGCGAGCAACACGTCGTGTGGATCGCCGAGATCGCGGCGGATCACGTCGTCATCGACCAGAACCACCCGCTCGCGGGTAAGACCTTGCACTTCGACGTGAAGGTCGACTCGGTGCGGCTTGCGACGAAGGACGAGCTCGCGCACGGCCACGCGCACGGAGTGCACGGTCATGGGCATGACCACGAGCACGGGGCGCACGGTCACGGCCACCACCACTGAGTGCCGCAGTGGAGGACGAACCCACTCCGACCCCGCGCCGTCGCCTGCGGCCCGACCGTCGCGTGCCGACGGAGGGCAGCTACGTGTGCGACGCGTGCGGCGAGGACATCGTCGTGCCGCTGGATCCGAGTGGGGGCCTCGAGCAGAGCTACGTCGAGGATTGCCCGGTGTGTTGTCGACCGAGCATCGTGCACGTCGAGTTCGATCCTGAGGATGGTTCGGCGCGGGTGTGGGGGGAGGCGGAGTAGGGTTGTGGGAGCTAGCTTCGCGCCACTCGATACGCTCTGGGCGACGAGCGCTCGTGCCGGCCTGATCGTTCACGGGAGCGTGGATCGCGTGCAGACGCGACCCGAACCCTCGGTTCTGACCTCGTCGCGGAGCAAGCGCAATTCGTACAGGGCTTGCGCCTCGTCCCATCTCGCAGCCCAATGCGTGGGAAGCCGAGTCGCTTGGATGGGAGTGCTCTCATCGTCGCCCCCGATTTCCTAGATTTGCTATCACTTCGCGCATGGGGGGGGCAATGCCATTAGGCTCCAGCGTGACCCTTGGCTGCGCGTGCTGCGCGGCGTTGAGTCGTACGCCGGTGCGCTGTTCGTCGCGGGCCGAGTTGGGCTGC
>JAYTBY010000407.1:0-8239 GCA_043736755.1 Planctomycetota bacterium
ACGATCGAAAACGTCGCGCGCTGTCCGTGGCAGGCTTTCCTGCAGCGCGTGCTGCAGATCCGACCGCCGCTGGATCCGCTGCTTTCGGCACCGCAGATCGACGCCCGCGCCACCGGTAGCGTCGCGCACGCGCTGCTCGCCGAAACGGCCCCGGTCGAGCGGGTCGAATTCCACGAGGTCGAAGAGTCCACTGGAGCGGCCCCGAACTGGCCTTCCACGGAGATGCTCCACGCACGAGCACTCGTCCACGCCGCGCGCATCCTGCGCGAAGAGGGTCGCTACGCCCCGGGACTCGACGCGCTCGTCGCCGCCCGCGCGATCGAACTCGTCGAGGCCGCGCGTCGCCTCGACGCCACCGAGGTGGGCCTCTGCGTGCTGGGTGCCGAGATCCACGCGCTGTGGCCGATCCCGGGTGATCGACACCTCGGGTTCCGAGCGGATCGCGTCGAACGAGCCGCAGGCAACCTGCGACTCACGGACTGGAAGAGCGGCCGAGTGTTCGGCGATTTCGTGCAGGCGAAGACGCGCCGAGGGCACCTCGTCCGCGCTATCCAGACGGGCACGCAGCTCCAAGCGTTCGCCTATGCCTGCGTCAGTGGTGAAGGCCGTTACGTGGCTCTGCACCCGAAGTTCACGGCGGACGACCGACGGCTCTTCACCGTCGAACAAGGTGATGTCGACGCCAACGCGGCCTACGACCGCGCGTTGCCGGCGCTACTCGCCGCCTGGGACGCGGGTGCGTTCTTCCCGCGCCTCGTCGAGCACGACGTCCACAAGGAGAACGCCGGCTGCAAGCACTGTGAACTCGCTGCGGCTTGTGTGCGCGGTGACACCGGCGCGCGTCAACGGTTCGCGGCACTATCCCGCCGCACCGACGAACCACCGCCCGATACGCACGAGGCCCATGTGCGCCGCATCCTCGCGCTGCACGTTCCAGCGACTGCGGTCGACGCGGAGAACGCTGGAGACACCGTGAAGAAGCCCAAGTCCCCGGCGAAGCCCCGGAAGAAGTCCGCGGAGGAGGCTACGTGACCGGCATCGCCGACCACGCGGCGCGCCGCAGGGCGTGCATCGACTTCCAGACGCCGCTCGTCGTCGTCGCCGGCGCGGGCACGGGGAAGACCACGGCACTGGTCGCGCGCGTCGCGACTTGGCTCGTCGGGCCGGGCTTCGAGGAAGCACTTCTAAAGGAAGGCGCCGTCCCGCGCGCAGCGGACCGCGCGCTCGACGGCGTACTGGCGATCACGTTCACGAAAGCCGCTGCCGCCGAAATGGACGGACGCGTGCGCGCGGCGCTGCGTACGATCGAACGCGGCGAGCGGCCGACCGGCGTCGTGTGGCCCGGGGATGCCGACGAACCCGACGAGAGCGTCCGCGATCGAGCACGACGGCTGAGCCTCGCGCTCGGTTCACCGCTGGCGACGACGATCCACGGGTTCTGCCAGTCGCTGCTCGCCGAACACCCGTTCGAGTCGGGCCTCGCGCCGGGATTTACCGTCGATGCGGAAGAGGACCAGGTCGCCGAGTTCGCGCGGCGCGCGGCGACCGAGGATCTCGCTGCGGCATTTCAGGTACAGCGCGACGAGGACTGGCTTGCACTCGCGCGCGATGGCGTCGGACCGGATGGCGTCGCGCAGTGCGTGGCCGCTCTCCGACTCGACGGCGTGCGCGCAGCGGACCTCGCGCAGGATCCCGCATCGGACGAAGAACTCGCGCGGCTCGTGGGCGAACTCGAGGTCGCCGTGCGCGCGTTCGTACCTGCGTGCCGTGTCATCGCCCTCCTGCGCGGCGCGAACATCGTGGGCGCCGCACGGTCCGTGCTCGATCTCGCTCTCTGCTTCGAAGCCGACGAGCGGCTGCCCCAAGTCGAGCTCATTCGCGCGATCGCAAAGGTCGCCGAGAAAGGCGCCTTCGACAAGTTGAAGGCTTGGTCGACGGGCGGATTCGACGATTCGGTCAGAACGGCTCTCGGTGAGGATCACGACGCAGCCTCCACCGCGGCGAAGTGCTTCGCTGCGGCCTTCTTCCCGCTCGCGCGCTTCGACATCGATGGGTTCCGTGCGCGCCGCGCGATCGTGCGGCGCGTCCTCGCGCGTGCCGAGTCGCTCGGCGACGACGCGGCTGCCGTCACGTTCAGCGATCTGCTCACGCGCGCGGCGGAACTCGTCGAGGGGCATCGAGGCGTGCGTGAGCGCTTGCGCCAGCGCTATCGACAGATCCTCGTCGACGAGTTCCAGGACACGGACGACGTTCAAGTACGCATCGTTCGCGCGCTCGCACTCGGATCGGAGCGCGAACGGCCGGGATTGTTCCTCGTCGGCGATCCGAAGCAGTCCATCTATGGGTTCCGTGGAGCCGACCTCGCGGCCTACGACGGGTTCGTGCGCGAAGTCCTGGCAGCCGGGGGAGACACGCTGCATCTCGTGCAGAACTTCCGCTCGACTCCGCGCGTGCTCGCTGCCGTCGAACGCTTCGTGGCTCCGGTCATGGATGCGGAACACGGTCTGCAGCCCGCGTTCCAAGCGCTCGTGCCGTCGACGAGAGATGTCGGGCCGGAGGTCGAACTCTGGGCGACATGGGCGCCGCCGCCCGACAAGCAATCCCGCGGACAGACCACCGCGACTCGCGCGCGGCGGATCGAAGCGGCCCAACTCGTCCAATCGCTCGCGGCCGAGCGCGCCGCCAACGGCACGGCCTGGAAGGAGATGGCGGTGCTCGTGCGTGCGCGTACCGGTCTCGAACCGTTCTACGAGGCACTGCGCGACGCGAGCATCCCCTGCCAGGTCGAGGGCGACCGCAGTTACTACCGACGCCGCGAGATCGTCGATGCCGCGGCACTCCTCGGCACGATCGTGGATCCGGGCGACGATCTGGCGCTGCTCGCATGCCTGCGTTCCAGCGCGTGCGGCCTCCCCGACGCGGCGCTCGAATCGTTGTGGGCCGATCACTTCGCAGAGGACGCGCAACTTCTCGGTGGAGCAGGAGGCGAACAGGCGTTGGCGCGGATCACTTCATCCGTGCGCGCGATCGAGCGCGACTTCACGACGCGCGGATTCCCCGGTGGTCGCGGCATCCCACACTTCGCGGCCTCGCTCGAGCACGCCTTGGCGTCGATCGCGATCCTGCGCCGGAGCTTGCTCCTCGATCCCGCCGACCGTTTCCTCGAACACCTGCGCGAGCTCGTGCTCGTCGAAGCGGCCGAGTCCGGTCGATACCTGGGCCGATTCCGCGCGGCGAATCTCGAGCGATTCCTGAGACGTGTAGGTGAGGCACTCGAGGAGTCGGGTGACGCGACGGCGGTGCTGCGTTCCCTGCGGCGCGCCATCGACGAGCGTCAGGACCAGAAAGAGGCTCGCCCGGCCGGCGACGTCGAGGATGCCGTGCGTTTCCTGACGATCCACGGCGCCAAGGGCCTCGAGTTCGGTGCGGTCTACTTGCTCGGCCTCGCGAGCGGAGGGAAACGGGGCGAAAAACGCGACGGTTTCGATCGTTCCACCCGCGCGCTCCGTGTGTGTGGCGCCGCGAGCCCCAACTGGACCGTGGTCGAGGACGCGCGGCAGCGGCGCGACGCGGCCGAACGCGTGCGGCTCTTCTACGTCGGAGCGACGCGCGCGAAGCGCAAGCTCGTGCTGTCCGCCGTGTGGCGGACGAAACCCGAACATCGTCGCGCGCACGCCGCGTCCAGTTTTCGTGATCTCGCGGAGCACGGCTTGCCGCAAGGCTTCGGCGAGCGCGCGGCGGCGGCGCACGACGCGGCCATCTTCGAATACCGCGAGGATGATTTCGTGGTCCGAATCGCCTCGACCGAGTCCGTCCGCGGGGAGCGTCGCGGCGACGCACGCGTGGACACCGACTTCGTCGCGCGTGCGCGCGGCGATGCCGAACTGCTCGCCCGGCTCGCGCCTCTCGCGGACGAACGCTCACGTCGGAGTACCGTCGCCACCGCATCAGGAGCCGGGTCCGAGCACGGAGCCGCGGCGCGCGGGACGAGCGAGCGCTCGCCTGAGATCGAGGGCCGTTCCGAACCCGGGCTGGATCGTGGCGACGCGCGTCTCGTCGGAACGCTCGTGCATGGCGCACTCGAGCACGCACCCGACTTCGACGCGGCGCGGGCGCGACTCGAACGCGAGGCGCAGTCGCTGGCTGCGAGCACCGCCACGCTCGTCGAAGCTCGAACGATCCTCGAGGCCGTCACGCGCGGCCCCTTCGCCGCGCGCTTGCGCGACGTCGAACGAATCGCCGCGCGCGAGCTGGCACTCGTCGCTCCCGCACGCGCTGGCGAGGCACCGATCGCCGCGTGGGTCGGATCCGCGGACCTCGTGATCCGCGACGGTGACCAGTGGATCATCGTCGACTTCAAGACCGAGGCGCTGGCCGGTCGCGATGCGGCCGAAGCCGCGCGCGAGCATGCGCCGCAAGTCGACCTCTACGCGCGGGCGCTGGCCGAAGCACTCGATCTCGGCGTCACGCCGCAGCGGGAGATCTGGTTCCTGCGCGACGGACTCGTCGCCCCGCTCCGGTGAGGCTAGCGGCTGCAGAAGTCAGCGACCGGCCCGCACCAGCCTGGAACGAAACGTCTTTTCGCGGCGAATGTTCGGCCGACCCGTCCGCGCGGTCCGAGCCCGTGAAGCACTCACGGGCTCTCGAACCGCGACACGTCGCACCTGGTTTCTCTCAAAAGCCGTAGGCTCGATTTCTTCACGCGCTCTCAGAGCTTGTGAAGTAATCACAAGCGACGCGCCGCGGAAGCGGCGCAACGAGGGTCTGAGAGGCTGTAGGATCGATTTCTTCACAGCCTCTCGGAGCGTGTGAAGAATTCACGCGCGACGCGCCGCGGGAGCGGCGCAGATGGTTTCTGAGAGCGTGTAGGCTCGACTTTTTCACACGCTCTCAGAGTGTGCGACGAATTCACCGCGCTCGCGCTGCCAGGCAGCGCCACGTAGTTCCGAGAGGCTGCGGCTCGATTTCTTCACAGCCGCGTAGCGCGGGCAGAGGCCTGCAACCCAAGGCTGGTCGGTCGAGCAGAGCGAAGAAAGACGTGTGCAGCGCGAGGAATCCCGGAAGGAGTAGATCAGTGGCCGGTGGGGTAGATCGGGCACGCCCGCGCGACTTCGGCGACTTCGCCGCGCACGCGCGCCACGATGCCTTCGTCCGTCGGCTTCGCGAGCACGTCGGCGATCCAACCGGCGAGCATCGGCATGTGACGCAGCTCCAACCCACGCGTCGTGATCGCCGGCGTCCCGAGACGAATTCCCGAGGCCTGCATCGGCGGTCGCGGGTCGTACGGGATCAGATTCTTGTTGCAGGTCAAGTCGACGCGCGAGAGTGCGTCCTCGGCTTCCTTGCCCGAGAGTCCCATCGCGGTGACATCGACGAGCATCAAATGGTTGTCGGTACCGCCCGAGACGATCCTCAATCCCCTGGCGGACAACCCGTTCGCCAAGGCACGCGCGTTTTCGACGACGCGCTGTTGGTAGGCCACGAACGACGGTTCGGCCGCTTCGCGCAGCGCGATGGCCTTCGCAGCGATCACGTGCATCAGCGGACCGCCCTGCACGCCGGGGAACAACGCCGAGTTCACCTTCTTCATCGTCTCGACGTCGGAGAGAACGAGCCCGCCGCGCGGCCCGCGCAGTGTCTTGTGCGTCGTCATCGTCACGACGTCCGCATGACCGACGGGCGACGGATGCACGCCCGCCGCGACTAGCCCTGCGATGTGCGCCATGTCGACGAGCAGCTTGGCGCCGACTTCCTTCGCGATGCTCGCAAACGCCGAGAAATCGAGTGTGCGCGAGTACGCCGATGCGCCGGCGAGGATCATCTTCGGGCGCGTGGCGAGAGCCTTCTCGCGCACGCGATCCATGTCGATGCGCTCGGATCCCTTCTCTACCCCGTAACTTTCGATCGGGTAGAAAACGCCCGAGAAGTTCTTCGGGTGTCCATGGCTCAAGTGACCGCCGTGATCGAGCGACAGCGCCAGGATCCGATCCCCCGGCGCCAGCAGCGCGAGGAACGCCGCCATGTTCGCCTGCGTCCCGCTGTGCGGTTGAACGTTGGCCGCAGCTGCGCCGAAGAGCGACATCGCCCGTTGCCGCGCGAGGTCTTCGACCACGTCGACATGTTCGCAACCGCCGTAGTAGCGCCGTCCGGGATAGCCCTCGGCGTACTTGTTGGTCAGCACCGTCCCCATCGCAGCGATCACCTCGCGCGAAGCGTGGTTCTCCGACGCGATCAGCTCGAGTTGACGTTCCTCACGCACAGCCTCGGCGTCAACGGCAGCCCATACGGCTTGGTCCGTGCGGACCGACTCTTCCACGCGCGTCTTCATGCTCATTGTCCCTGCTTCTCTCCGACGGGCTCGATGCGGACGTCGTCCTTGTACTCGCCGACGAGGGCCGCGTCGGGCGATCCGTCCTCGGCAAAGAACTGCCACGGGCCCTCGCGTTTACCGGCGACGTAGGTGCCAGCGCGCGCGAGTTGGCCATTCTGGTGCCACTCGCGCCACTCGCCGTGCGCCTTCCCATCCTTGTACTCGAGCTGGGCGCCGAGCTGCCCGTTCGCATACCAGACACTGCCCGGCCCTTCGGACTTCCCCGCGACGAACGTCGCGACGGACTCGGGGCGACCGTCGGCGAACCACGACTTCCACGTGCCGGTTTTCAGGCCCTCAGCGAAGTAGGCCTCGCTCTGGAGACGACCATCCGGGTGCCACGTGGTCCAGGCGCCATCCTGCGCATCGCCGACGTAGCGCCCCTCGCGGCGCTTCTTCCCTTCGGGATGAAAATCGGTCCAGAGGCCTTCGAGCTTCCCGGCCTCGAAGCTCCCGATCGATTCGACTTGACCGCTGTCGAACCACGTCGTGACCTGGCCTGCGGGCGTCCCGTCGCGGAAGGAGCGCTCGCTCTTCTTGCCGCCGCTCTCGTGGTACTCGATCCATGTGCCGTCCATCTTCCCCGCGACGAACGCGCCGGTCGCGGCGACGCGTCCGCTCGGAAGCCAGAACGTCCACGCACCCGCTTGCAGCCCACCCGCGAAGGCACCCTCGGCCTTCTTCTGCGTCTTGGCCGTGTCGTGGAACTCGAGGAACGGACCGTCGGGCGGCGGCGCGGGAGTCGCCGCGGTGGTTGGCGCGGTCGCCGGCGCGGGACGTCGCGTGTTCTTGGCCGGCGGTCGCTCGTCCGTGCAGCTCGCGGTGAACAGCACGAACACAACGAGGAGCAGGCCGCGCGGGCCGGCTCGGAGCATCGATCGGGGTCGGAGCATCCTTTAGAATTTAGCTCGGCTCGGCGTCGCGTGCACGAACGCGCTCGTACACGCTCGGCACACACGACCTTGCCGAGGAGCGCCTCTTCGCCCTGCTTCCGGACGGGACCGTGCGAGTCGCTCCGTTCGCCGACTGCTAGCATCCCGCCCCACATGCAGCCCGCGATCCGGAGGTTCGCCGTCCTGGCCGTTCTCGCGGTCCTCGCCGCGTTGGGCGCCTTCTGGTTCGCACGCCGAGAGCCAGAGCCGCGCTGGAACGTCGTGCTCCTCACGCTCGACACGACGCGCGCCGATTTTCTCGGCACCTATGGGCGCGCGGGGAACCCGACGCCGGTCCTCGACGCGTTGGCGCGCGACGGCACACGCTTCGACCTCGCGATCGCGACCGCTTCCGTGACGCCCGTGTCGCACGCCTCGATCCTCACGGGCCTCGACAATCGCGAGCACGGCGTGCGCGTACTCCTCGGGATGTGCGGCTACGCGCTGCAACCGGAGACGCCGACGCTCGCGACCCTCTTGAAAGGCGCCGGCTACGCGACCGCGGCCGTGCACAGCGCCTTCCCCGTCTCGGGCTTCTTCGGATTCGATCACGGGTTCGACATCTTCGAGAGCTTCGAAGGCGCGGTCGGACGCAGTCAGGCAGGCACGATGTCGTGGCCGCTCACCGAACTCCAACGACGCTCCGACGACACGACGTCGATCGTCGTGGAGAAGCTCGCCGCGCTCGACGACCCGTTCTTCCTGTGGGTGCACTACTGGGATCCGCACGACGACGTGCTCGTCCCGCCCGCGGATCAGGTTCCCGCCAACGTGCCGCGTGCGGCGGACGGACGGCCGCTCGCTTCGCGCGAGCTCTACGCCGCCGAGGTCAGCTACCTCGACAGTCAGATCGGACGTCTGTTCGACGACTTGAAAGCGTCGGGCGAATGGGAGCACACGCTCGTCGTCGTCGTCGCCGACCACGGCGAGGGACTCG
>JAYTBY010000408.1:0-3736 GCA_043736755.1 Planctomycetota bacterium
GCGCGTCGGCGCGAGGTGCAGAAGTGAACGGCCTCCCGCGCGTCGTGATCACGGGCGTCGGGTTGTCCAGCCCGAACGGCAACTCGCTGTCGACGTTCCGCAAGAACTTGCTCGCCGGCGTATCGGGCGTGAAGCCGTGGACGATCCGCCACGTCGGAGCGACACTGGCAGGACAGTGTGATTTCGACGCGTTGCGCTGGCAAAAACGCAAGGAACTGCGCCGCGGAACGCGCGCCGGATCGATCGGCATCTGGTGCGCGGGCGAAGCACTCGCGGACGCGGGAATCGATCTCGCCACGCGGGATCGGTCACGCATCGGCGTCTACGTCGGCACGACGGAGCACGGCAACGTGGAGACCGAGAATCAGATCCACGAGGTCGCTCAGTACGACTACGACCTGTCGTTCTGGTCTCACCATCACAACCCGCGCACAGTCGCGAACAACCCGGCGGGCGAGGTCGCGCTCGGTTTCGGCATCACAGGACCCGCGTACTGCATCGGTGCAGCCTGCGCGGCGGGCAACCTGGGCCTGATCCACGGCATGCACATGCTGCAGCTCGGCGAAGTCGACCTCGCGCTCGGCGGCGGAGTGTCGGAGAGCATCCACACCTTCGGGATCTTCGCCAGCTTTCGCGCGCAAGGTGCGCTCGCGTCGAACGACGATCCGACGAAGGCCTCGCGGCCGTTCGATCGCGCGCGCAACGGCATCGTCGTGTCCGAGGGCGGGTGTCTCTACGCACTCGAACGACTCGACGACGCCCGGCGTCGCGGCGCTCGCATCCTCGCGGAGATCATCGGCCATCACGTGAACTCGGACGCGTCCGACTTCGTCCTGCCGCTCGCGGAGCGCCAGAACGAATGCATGCGCGGCGCGCTACTGAAAGCCAGCCTCGCCCCCCACGAGATCGACATCGTGTCGAGCCACGCGACGGCGACGCCGCTCGGCGATCAACAGGAGTGCGAGGCGATGCGCGCCGTCTTCGGCGACAGCCCGCGCACCCACGTGAACAACACGAAGAGCTTCATCGGTCACACCATGGGCGCCGCCGGAGCGCTCGAATTGGCCGGGAATCTGCCCTCTTTCGACGACGGATACGTCCACGCCACGATCAACGTCGACGACCTCGATCCAGCTTGCGAGGTGCGCAACCTCGTGACGAACCAGCCCAAGAATCTGGGCCGCGTCGACACCATCCTGAATCTTTCGTTCGGGATGCTCGGTATCAACTCCGCCGTCGTCGTGCGGCGCTTCACGGGCTGAGACAGCGCCCCCCATCGTTCACTGCCCCCCCCCCCACCCACTCGAACCCCATGAACCGCGAAGAGATCATCCTGGCGATCCAGGACATCATCAAGACGATTGCCCCTGACGAGGACGTCTCGAACCTGAAGACGGACTTGCGGCTGCGCGATCAGATCGAGCTCGACTCCATGGACTTCCTCGACATCGTCATGGAGCTGCGCAAGCGCTACGGCGTGCAGGTCCCCGAGGAGGATTACAAGGAGCTCGCCACGCTCGACGGTTGCGTCGCGTACCTCGGGCCGAAGATGCAGGGCAAGACGCTCAAGGTCGGAGTCTGACGCGCACCGCGCGGCTCACGCCGCGCGAGCGCCGAGGAGTGGACTCATGAGTGCCGACCGCTACGACGCGCTGATCGTCGGCGCCGGTATGAGCGGGCTCGCAGCTGGCATTCGACTCGCGCAGTTCGGCAAGCGCGTCGCGATCCTGGAGCGGCACGCGCTGTGGGGTGGACTGAACAGTTTCTACAAGCGCGGTGGGCGTCGATTCGATTCGGGTCTGCACGCCCTCACGAACTATGCGCGACCCGAATCGAAGAGCGCCCCGCTCTCGCGTGTGCTGCGACAGCTCCGCCTGCGCTTCGACGACTTGGCGCTCGGCGAGCAAGAAGGTTCCCGGCTCCACCTCGGCGACTTGCGGCTCGATTTCACGAACGATTTCGCACGTTTCGAGTCGGAGGTAGCGCGTGCCTTCCCGACCGAGCGCGATCGATTCGCTTCACTCGTGCGCGCGATTCGCGAGGCTGATCCTTTCACGGCCGAGGATCCGTCGGCCTCCGGCCGCGCGTTCTTGCGTGGGCACCTCGCGGACCACGATCTCGTCGAAGCCTTGCTCTTGCCGCTGTGCTGGTACGGCAGCGGTCGCGAAGACGACGTCGACGCCTACCAAGCAGTCATCCTCTTCCGCGCGATCTTCCTGGAGGGCCTCGCGCGGCCGCGCGGAGGGATCAAGCCGATCCTCGACTTGCTCGTAGCGCGCTTTCGCGAAGTAGGTGGCGAGTTGAAGACTCACCACGGCGTCGAGTCGATCCTGCGCGACGCAGCCGGTGCAGCGCGCGGCGTCCGGCTCGATTCGGGCACCGAGTTGCTCTCTGATCGCATCCTATCATCGGCAGGCTATGTCGAGACGCGCGCCCTGTGCGGTGCAGCGAGCGCACCGGCCGATCACGGTCGCTTGTCCTTCGTCGAAACCCAGCGCGTGCTCTCGGCTCCCTCGCGGCAGATCGGTGCGCAACACACGCTGGTCTTCTTCGCCGACGCGCCGCGATTTGGCTGGCGCCGCCCCGAATCCCCCGTCGACATCTCGACCGGAGTGATCGCGTGCAGCGACAACTACGCCGGGAACGAGATCGCGCCGAACGGCCTGATGCGCGTGACGTGCCTCGCGAACCCGGATCCCTGGTGCGCGTACGACGAGGGCGAGTACGCGCGACAGAAGACGCTATGGGAAGACCGCATCTGTGCCGCCGCTGCGCCGTATGCCGCGGATCCGAGACCGCACACGACGCAGATCGACTGCTTCACGCCGCGCACGATCCAGCACTACACCGGTCACGTCGGCGGCACCGTCTATGGTTCTCCGCGTAAACGACTCGACGGCGATTCCGGTGTTCCGAACGTTTTCCTGATCGGCACGGACCAAGGCTTCGTCGGCATCGTCGGCGCCTTGATGTCCGGCATCTCCATGGCGAACCGTCACGCACTCGTCGCGAGCTAGATCCATGGCCACCACGAAGCGCTACTACAAGGGCAGCACGGACGGCAAGGCGCCGTTCGCAGGCGATCCGCTCGCCGGCGTGCGACAACGCTATGACGTCGTCGTGATCGGCAGCGGACTTGGCGGCCTCACGGCTGCTGCAGTCCTTTCGCGCGCCGGACGCAGCGTTCTCGTCCTCGAGCAGCACTACAACCTCGGTGGCCTCGCGACCTGGTTCAAGCGTCGCGGCGGTCACGTGTTCGACGTGTCGTTGCACGGCTTCCCGTCCGGCATGAAGAAGACCTGCCGGAAGTATTGGAGTCAGGCGATTGCCGACCGGGTCGTGAAGCTCGACGGCATCCGCTTCGACAACCCACAGTTCGTTTTCGACACGGCGTTCACGCGTGAGGACTTCACCGCCAAGCTCGTGGACGTGTTGCGCGTCCCGCGTGCGTCAGTCATGGCGTTCTACGACGAACTCGCGCGCATGGACTTCCACGCGGAGACCGGTGAGACGACGGGACAGCTGTTCGAGCGGCATTTCCCCGAGCGGAACGACGTCCATCGGCTGCTCATGGAACCCATCAGCTACGCGAATGGGTCCACGCTGGACGATCCGGCGATCAGCTACGGAATCGTGTTCAGCAACTTCATGAAGGACGGCGTCTACACCTTCGAGGGCGGCACCGACACGCTCATCCGGGCGATGAAGGCTGAGCTCGAGGCGCGCGGCGTCGAAG
>JAYTBY010000409.1:0-18648 GCA_043736755.1 Planctomycetota bacterium
CCGTATTCGAACTCGGCGTCGAGGCCGCCGAATCGCTCGAACGTGCCGCCTTCGACGATGCAATTGGCGTAGCGCGGCGTGGACAAGTTGCCGACGTAGCCGTTGTCGCCGGCAGACGCCTTGTTGCTGGAGTACGTGCAGTTCGCGTAGCGCGTCTCGCTGAAGGCGATGTCGAACGTGCCACCGCCCAACTTGGCGTCGTTCCCGACGAACGCGCAGTCCTCGATGAGCCCGCGCGTGAAGTAGCCGGAGAAGAAAGCGCCGCCGAAGGCTTCGAGTCCATCCGTCGTGTTCCCGACGAATCGGCACTTGCGCACGATCGGGTCCTCACCCTCGGCATAGAGTCCGCCGCCGCCGAGTTCCGCGCGGTTGCCATGGAAGGAGCAACCCTCGATGTACCCGTCGCTGAAATAGTTGCTCATCCCGCCGCCGACCGAGAACGGACCGTTCTCGGCCACGTTGCGCACGAAGGTCGAGTCGAGCACCACCACTGGGCTGTTCAGCGTGTACATGCCGCCGGCTTCCTCGGCGATGTTGTTCTCGAAGTACGATCCGGTGACCAGTGCCTGCGCTTCGTGGATCGCGTAGAAACCGCCGCCGAATGAAGCCTGGTTCCGGCGGAAGACGCAGTCCATCGCGCACATCGCGCCACCGTTCGTCCAGATGCCGCCGCCGCCGCTGCCACCGCCACCGGCCGATCCGCCCTCGATTTCGATACCCGCCGAGTTGCTCACGAACTCGCACGACTGGAACTCCGAGAACGACTCGTCGTTGTAGCTACCACCGCCGCCCGTGCGGCCGACGTTCGCGACGAACGTGCACTCGACGACGACCGGCGCGCTCTCCGGAGCGGCATAGATCCCGCCACCGCGCTCGGCCAAGTTGCCCTCGAAGTGGCAGTTCTCGATGCGCGCGCCTTGGTGTGCGCGGACGTAACAGCCAGCGCCATCGGTCACCGACTCGTTGTTCTGGAACAAGCAGTCGAAGGCGAGCGTCGCGGCCTCGTGGTGCAGGTACAAGCCCGCGCCGAACTGCGCCGACTTGTTCGAGACGAAGGCGCACGACTCGAAGGTCGATCCGGTGCTGTGATCGTTCACCGTGCCGTGGCTCAGAGCCCAATTCTCGGTGAGCGTGCAGTTCCGAACGGTGATCGGCCCGTGATAGATGTTGATGCCCGAGCCTTGGTCGCGACTCTCGGGCGTCGCTCCCAACCCGGGTCCGTCGGCGCTGCCACCGCGGATCGTGAAGCCGTCGATCACCGCGCCGTGCGCGTCGGTCGCCACGACGACGTGGTACGCGTTGTCGGCGCGGTTCTCGAAGTTCGGCGCGTCGTCGCCCGCGAGGTCGCCCTCGAGAATCGTCGGATGCGCGGCCGGATCGCGTGCGGAAAGCGTGCTCTCGTTGCCCGCGAACCCCCCGAAGAGACGCAGACCCTCGACGAGGACGAAGGCCGCGTCGCGTGTGCCGCCGGCGTGACCCGGGCGATGAGTTCCCGAGGCGACCCAGACTTCGTCCGCAGGGCTCACTTTCGCGAGCACCGTCGCGAGCTCACGCGACGCTCGCGCCCACGAGGTTCCATCGCCGCCGAGCGGCGCGTCGAGATCGACGTACCAACGCGCGGTCGCCGCGGCGGAGCCCGTGCCGCTGCTCATGTCGTTGGAGCAGCCGACGAAGGAAAGGCCAGCGAGGATCCACGAATGGCGGTGCGCGATCATGCCTGGAAAGCGTATCCGACGGGCGCCTGAGTGGCAGCCGGAAGGGCAGCTCTACACCAATCGAACTTCGTTCCACGTCACGGATAGAGCCCCACGGGCGGTCCAGATTCGCGCAGTGACGAGGGATGGTGCCAGCGACTCGGAACTCGGATCAGGGGTCCAGGGCGGATCTGCGCCTCATCCACGAACGCGCGGGTGTGGAGCTCGGCTCCGCACCCGCGCGTGCATGCTTCTAGAGGTGTCAGCGCAGGAGTTCGGCCACGACCTCGCGCTCGGTCTGCAGCTCTTTCACGGTCGCCGCGATCTTTTCCTGGAGGAACGGCGTCAGAGTGAGCCCGTGCACGACGCTCCAGTTGCCCTTCCCGTCGCTGGTCACGGGGAACGAACTGATCAGCCCTTCCGGCACGCCGTAGCTGCCGTCGCTCTTCACGCAGACCGAATGCCAGGCGCCCTTCGGCGTTGCGACGTGGAGGTCGCGCACGTGGTCGATCAGCGCACCGGCCGCGGACGCGGCCGAGGAGAGCCCGCGTGCGGCGATGATCGCGGCTCCGCGTTGTTGCACGGTCTTGAAGAAGTCGCCCTGTAGCCAAGCTTGATCCGTCACGACTTCGCCCGCGCTCTTGCCACCGATCTTCGTGTTCACGTAGTCGGGCACCTGCGTGGCGCTGTGGTTGCCCCAGATCGTGCCGTTCGTGACCTCGGTCACGGCGACGCCGGCCTTTTTCGCGAGCTGCGCCGCGGCGCGGTTCTCGTCGAGGCGCGTCATCGCGGTAAAGCGTTCGCGCGGAACGTCCTTGGCCGCATGCATCGCGATCAACGCGTTCGTGTTGCACGGATTGCCGACGACGGCGACGCGTACGTCCCTGGCCGCGTGCGCGTTGATCGCACGCCCCTGACCGACGAAGATCGGACCGTTCACCTTGATCAGGTCGTTGCGCTCCATGCCCGGACCGCGCGGTCGCGCGCCGACGAGCAGCGCCCAGTTCACGCCGTCGAAGCCTTTTTGGAGATCGCTCGTGAGCACCATCCCGTGGAGCAGCGGGAAGGCGCAGTCGTCGAGCTCCATCGCGACGCCTTCGAGGGCCTTCATGGCCTTCTCGTCGGGAATTTCGACCAGGTGGAGGATGACCGGTTGGTCCTTGCCGAACATCTCGCCCGAGGCGATGCGGGGCAGGAGCGCGTATCCGATCTGGCCGGCGGCGCCGGTCACGGCGACGCGGATGGGAGCCTTGTTCATGTGCGAAATCGGGGTTCGGTGGTGGGTCGCGGAGGCTTTGCGAACGCCGGATCGTGACGGCTCCGCGCAACGAAAGGAAGAGGAGCTGACCGGTTTTCAGCGCGACAGATGGGCTGTAGGTCGCGCGCCTTGAGCTATCCTCCAAGAGTGCGGGCGAATGCGCCGATCGGCAGGATCGGAGCCGTCCCGCGGAGCAGCCTCGAGGACAACCGGGATGACGCGCGGCATCGCACACTCTTTGAGCGAGTCGAAGCTCAGCGCACTGCTCCTCGATCTGGGGCGGGAGGCCACGCGATTCCGCTTCGAGGTCGCGCCGAATCCGTGCGTCGGCGCCGCGATTCTTTCCGACGGCGAAATCATCGCGCGCGGCTTCCACGAGGTCTGGGGCGAGGCGCACGCCGAGGTCAACGTCTTCGAGGAAGCGGCACGCACCGGAGTTCCGCGCGAGCGCTGGGACGTGCTCGTCTTGACGCTCGAGCCCTGCACGAGCCACGGCAAGACCCCGCCCTGCATCGACCGCGTGTTGGAGAGCGGCATCGGGTGCGTCGTGGTCGGCGAGCTCGATCCGGACGCGCGCCATCAAGGCGACGGACTGCGTCGCTTGCAGGCCGCGGGCATCGAAGTCGTCCTGCTCGAAAATGCGGCGCCGCTGAAGAAGGTCGCGCCGCATTTTCTCGCGTGGACGGAGCACGAGCGCATCCGCCGACCTCGTCCGTGGACGATCGCGAAGTGGGCACAGACGCGAACCGGTCAATTGATTCCGCCGCAAGGCGTCGGCGGCGGTCGCTGGATCAGCGGGCCGGAGTCGTTGAAGGAAGTGCAGATGCTGCGCGGTCGCGTCGACGCGATCGTGACGGGCATCGGCACGGTGATCGCCGACGATCCGCGCTTCACCGTGCGCCCGCCGGGCAACCTGGCGAAGCCGCCGCGCCGTGTCGTGCTCGACAGTCGACTACGCACGCCGGCCGATGCCGTGATCCTGCGCCAACCCGGTCCGAACGAGGCCGGTGGGCCGGTGGACATCCTCTCGGTCGGTGGCGCCGCTCCCGAACGGTATCGCGCGCTCGAAGCGGCGGGAGCGAACGTGCACGCGTTCCACGTTGCGACGGATGACGGCGTGAACTTGCGCGATGTGCAGTCGTGGCTTTGGGATCAGGGGTGCCGGCGCGTGATGGTCGAGGCGGGGCCGCGGCTCCTCACGCACTACTTGAAGTCGGGTTTCGTCGATCAGGTGCGCGTCTACACCGGCGTCGTGAACGGCGGCGAGGGCCCGTCGATGGGCGAGTGGCTCGGGAAGCTCGAGTTCCACGAGCGGATCGACCGCGAGTGGGGGACGGACGCGGTGCTCGAGGGATTCTTGCGCGGGGATCGCAGGCGAGGGCCGACTCACTAGGGTTCGAGATGCTCGCGAGATCGTCGATGCGACGGTCTTGTTCGCTCCCGTCGCGCGAGCCCGCGTGGTTCCCCTTCTGCCCCCGAGGAGGGGCTCGTGGGGTTGGAGGAATCCACCCTGTGGACCAGGTACGCGCAGTCGGAGGAACCCATCCTGGTGGACCCGCGCGCTTGCGCGCGGGTCAGCGCCACTCCGCCACGAACAAGTTCGTTTCGCCCGGCTTCGAGGCGCCGCGGTTGCTCGCGAACGCCAGCCACAAGCCATCGGGCGAGAACACCGGGAACGCGTCGAAGTCGCCCTCGTACGTGATGCGCTCGAGGTTCTTGCCATCGACATCGATCGCGAACAGATCGAAGTTCGGCATGCCCTTCTTGTCGTCGTGGTGGTTCGTCGCGAAGACGATGCGTCGGTCGCCGACGAAGAAGAACGGCGCCCAATTCGCTTTCCCCAAGTTCGTCACGCGGCGACGCTCCGAGCCGTCGACACGCGAGACCATGATCTCCATGCGGGTCGGGCGCACTTGCCACTTCGCGAGCAGGCGCGCGTAGTCGGCTTGCTCCTCCGCTTCCTTGCCGGTCGTGAACATCGTCGAGCGGTACACGAGCCACTCGCCGTCGTGGCTGAAGAAGGCGCCCCCGTCGTAGCCCTGCTCGTGCGTGACTTGGCGCAGGTCGCTGCCGTCCAGCTTCGACGTCCACAACTCGAGATCGCCCGACCGCGTGCTCGTGAACACCATGCGGTCCCCGCGCGGGGACACTGTCGCTTCGGCGTCGTAACCATACTCGCCGGTGAGCGCCGTCTCGCGCCCCGTCGCGAGGTCGTGGACGTAGATGTCGAACTCCGGATGCACTTGCCACACGTAGCCGGCCGAACGATCGGGGGGCGTCGGACAGTCCATCTGCCACGCGTGCGTCGAGGCGTAGAGCACCGCGGAATCGTCCGGAAGGAAGTACGCGCAGGTCGTCACACCGCGTCCGTTCGAGAGCCGAGCCGGTTCACCGCCGCGCGCGTCCGTAGCGAAGATCGAATCGCATTTCGCGCCGTTCGGTGTCGCTTGGAAGACGAGACGGTCGCCCGCGAAGCTCCAGTAGGCCTCGGCCGCGTTCTCGACGCCGCGCGTGACGCGCCACAGTCGTGCGAAGTGTGTTTCGCCCTCGCGGATGAGGTCGTCGCACGCGCTGAGGCCGGCGAAGGGACCCGCAGCCGGAGGGAGGGTGTCGGGCGTACTCCCGCGCGTGCTGGAGACGCTCGCATCCGGCGCCGGCTGCGCGCACGCGACGAAGGGAAGGACGAAGAGGATCGCGGAGAGGCGCATGCGTGTCATCGGGTATCGGGGTCGCGGTCGTGAGCGCTAGGTCGGTGGGCCGATCGCTCTCGGACGGGATCGTAGCCTCCGCGCGCGAAGGGTTGGCAGCGCAGGATCCGCCACGTGGCGAGGCCTGTTCCCTTCAAGATGCCGTGCTCTTCGAGGGCTTCGATTGCGTACTGGCTGCACGTCGGGCTGAAGCGGCACATCGGCGGCTTCAGCGGCGACACGAAGCGCCGGTAGAAACGGAGGGGGGCCGTCGCGATGCGTCGGAGCAGGGTCACTCCGTTCCTTTCGGCGCGCTCACTTTTTCGAGAGCTGCGCGCTCGAGCGACGCCTTCTCGTCGAAACGTCGCGCGGCCTTCTTCGCCAGAGACACGAGCTCGCGCCGCGTCGCTTCGAGCTCGGGCACGAGCTTCGGCGATGCCGCGATCAGGACCAGGTCGAACCCGGCCGGGAGCGACGGATACTCGAGGCGGAACGACTCGCGGAAGATCCGGCGCACGCGATTGCGTTTCACGGCCGATTTCCAGATCGATTTGCCGATCGAGAGTCCGAGGCGCGTGCCGTCCTGACCATTGCGATGCGCGACGACGAGCAGGATCGAGCCGCGTGCCCGCGATCCGCCTCGGAATGCACGCTGGAAGTCCCCGCTTTGAACGAGGCGTTTCGGACGATCGAAGGGGAGCAAGGGCGGCACGACGGTTGCGCGGCGGCCCGCGCGACCCGGTATGGTACGGCCGCGCGGCTCGCAGTCGCGCCCGTTCATCCGTTGACGATTCGAGGCACGAACTGGATCGACGGCCGCGCCGAGGACGCGCAGCGCGGAGCGTGGTTCGAACCGAGCTCGGCCGACGGGCGCGAGCGACTCGGCCGCTGGCCGCGTTCGGGCGAAGTTGAGCTCGAGCGCGCGCTCGATGCGGCGCGGCGTGCAGAGCCCGATTGGCGACACCTCGGCACGAGTGCGCGCCGCGATCTCCTCGCACGCGCGGCCGACGCGCTTCTCGATGCACCCGATCCCGATCTCACCGTGTCGCGCGCGATCGGGTTCGAAGGGGGCGAGCTCGACGTACACCTCGCCGGCCTCGACACGGCGGTCGGGGAAGGGCTAGGGCCTGCGCCGCTCTTGGCGCGCGGCCCGCTGGGCGCGCGCGAGGGGCCGTGCGTGCTCGCCCCCTCGTGGGCCAGCGGTTGGCATGCACCCCTGCGCGCCGTGCTCTTCGCACTGTGCGCCGGGCGCCCCGTGATCTTCGCGCCCGACGGCCGCATCGCTGGTCTCGGTGACGCGTTTCGCAGCGCATTCGAGGATCTACCGCCCGGCGTGTTCCAGGTCCTGCACGACGACGGACGCACGTTGGTGCGCGCCGCGACCCGCGTCGGAGTCTCGACGACCGTCGTCGTCGGTGAGGACCGCATCGACGTCGACCACATCGACGTCGCGCACGTCGTCGTTGCGCGCACACGTCGATCGACGGCGGTTCTCGATTCCGTGCACGACGTCGAGCGCGAAGTCGCGCGGATCCTCGATGCGTCCATTGGCCGCGCGCGCGCGCTGTCGGGATCCCGCTCGGGCCAGATCGGTCGAGTGATCGTGAACGAGCGCGCTTTCTCACGAGTCAGCGAGCTCGTTCTCGCGCGCCTCGAGTCCTCGGTCGATGCAACACAACCGTTGGGGCTCGCGGTTCAGTCGCAGGCGTCGGCGCTGGAGAGCGCGCTCGGGCTCGGCCTGGACGAGGGTGCGACTGCGCTGATCGAGGGCCGCGCGGATCGTCGCTCGCTCTTTCCGCTCCTCTTCACCAACGTCGAGCCCACCATGCGGATCGCGCGCAGCCACCGCGCACTCGGACTTCTCCTTCTGCTTCGAGCACGCGATCTGCGTGCAGCACAGGTCATGGCCGCGCGATTCGACCGGGAAATTCCTGCCTAGTCGGACGGCGGAACCGGCGTTGCCTCCGTTTAGAGGGGCTAGAACGCGGATTGCGCCGCACATTTCGTCTGCGCGGCGACCACGCCGCGCGTGGGGTGGTCCACCCCGCTCAGGACGGGCACAATCGAGGGGTGCGGAACGGCCGATGAAGGTCGTTCCCCATGCCCTCCGGAGCGCAGCGCCCATGATCGACGCACGCCTTGTTCACGAAACCCTGAAGCGCCACCAGTTGGCCGACGGGTTCCCTTTCGTCCTGGACCTCGAGAAGAGCCACGGCTCGTACCTCCACGATCAGAAGGACGGGACCGAGTACCTGGACTTCTTCACGTGCTTCGCGAGTTGGCCTCTCGGCTACCGCCATCCGAAGCTGGAAGAACCGGCGTTCCTCGCACGGCTGACGCGTGCAGCGCTGAACAATCCGTCGAACTCGGATCTCTACACGAGCTACATGGCGGAGTTCGTCGAGACGTTTGCCACGCACGTGACGCCCGCGGGTTTCCCGTACCACTTCTGGGTTGCGGGCGGAGCCTTGGCCGTCGAGAACGCGATCAAGGTCGCGTTCGACTGGAAGGCGCGGAAGATCGGGCTCGCGAATCTCACCGACGACGGCGCGAGCCTCGCGGTGCTGCACTTCAAGGCCGCCTTCCACGGACGTTCGGGCTACACGATGAGCCTGACGAACACGGATCCGAAGAAGATCGCGCTGTTCCCGAAGTTCTGCTGGCCGCGCGTGCACAACCCGGCGATCGAGTTCGATCTCGACGGGCGCATCTCGAACGACATCGAGGCCGAGGAGCGTCGCTCGTGCCAAGAAATCGAGGCCGCGTTCCGCCAATACCCGAATCGTATCGCCGCGATCTTGATCGAGCCGATGCAGGGTGAGGGCGGCGACAACCACTTCAGGCCGGAGTTTCTGGCGAAGCTGCGTCGCTACGCCGACCTGAACGAAGCGCTGCTCGTGTTCGACGAAGTCCAGACAGGCTTCTTCGGTTCCGGGAAGCCCTGGATGTGGCAACACCACGGGGTGCGCCCCGACGTCGTGGCGTTCGGCAAGAAGACGCAGGTGTGCGGCATCTATGCCGGCCCGCGCGTCGACGAGGTCGAGGACAATGTGTTCCACCTGCCGAGCCGCATCAACTCGACGTGGGGCGGAAGCCTCGTCGACATGGTGCGCAGCCAGCGCTTCATCGAGATCATCGTCGAGGAGAAGTTGGTCGAGAACGTCGCTCAACAAGGCGACCGGTTCGTCGCCGGACTGCGCAACTTGGCCAGGGACCGCGGCGCGTTCACGAACGTGCGCGGCTACGGTTCGCTCGTGGCCTTCACGCTCGGTTCTTCCGAAGCGCGCAACACGATGTTGAAGGACCTACGCGAGAAGCGCTTTCTCGCTCTGGCCTCCGGCGAGAGCGCGATCCGCTTCCGCATGCCGCTCAATGTGTCTGCGCGCGAAGTCGACTTGGCGCTCGAACGCATCGCGTCGTGCCTGCCCGCGCGACGGGTCGCGGTCTGAATCTTCGGGCCGCGCAGCGCCATTCGGGCGACTACGGTCGCCCTTCGATCTCGCCGCGCACTTTCGCCAGTTCCGCGTCGACGTTCTCGGGCGTGATGCGCTGCTCGGCGCGCTGACGCGCTTCGTCCCAGCGCAACACGTCGAACGGACCGAGGTCCTGAATGTCGGGCCCGATCGCGGCGGCCTTCGACACGACAGGTGCGGGCGCGGGCTCGGGGGTCGGCGTGACGACGACCGGTTGCACGGGCTCGGGGGTTGCTAGATCGACTTTCGGCCGCGATTCCGTGCTCTGTGCGCGCGCCGAAGACGAGGGTCCGACGCCCTCGGCCGAGGGCGGTGCCGACGGCGCGCACGCCGCGGCGGCCGCGAGCACGAGAGCCAAGCTCCCTCGAGGGCCCCAGGGCTTCATCGCGGCTTCTTCGAGGCGGGACCCTCGGTGGAACCCTTGGCCCCCGCCGGCACGTTGGCGGCCGGGGCTGGCGGCGCACCGCCATTCGCGTCGAGCAACGCGCGAACCTGCGCGTAGATCGAAGGGCCGAGATCGCGCTCGTACCCGCGCTGCGCGGCCGTGAAGCGTGCCATCTCGAGGTCGCGCAGGCGTTGGACCTCGCGCACCTTGTCTCCGGCGCCCGACGCCTCGAACAGTCCGCGCAAGCGTTCGAGCCGAGCGACGCGATCGCGATGTCCGCGCTCGTAGTTGACGAGGATCCGCACGACGGTGCGCAATTTCGCGCGCGGGTCGGCCGTGATCGCGCCGCCTTGGCGCACTTCTAACTCGGTCGGTTGGATCGGGTCTCCGAGTTGGACTTGATCGGGGGCGAAGCCCTGCTCGGTAGGTCGATCGACGGGGAACGGCTCGCCCTGACCCTCCGGCTGCTTTTCTTTCTGGCGCCGCGAGGGACGTTGGGCCTCGGCACAGATCCCGAGGATCACGAGGGCGAGCGGCACGAGAGCGGCGCGTTCCATCGTCCTCATCCTACCGCGTTCGTGCGTGTCGCAGGCGCAACTGTCCGCAGGCAGCGTCGCTCTCGACGCCGCGCGACCAGCGGACCGTCGCTACGACGCGCTCCTCGGTGAGCACGCGCCGGAATGCCTCGACGCTGGCACCTTCGGGGCGGCGGTACGGGCTCTCCGCAACCGGGTTGTAGGGAATGAGGTTCACCGTCGCGCGCCGACCACGCAACCGGTCGGCAAGTCGGCGCGCGTGGGGGATCGTGTCGTTCACGCCGTGGAGCAGCACGTACTCATACGTGATCTCGCGCCCGGTCTTCTCGAACCAGTCGTCGCCGGCTGCGAGCACGTCCCCGATCGGGATGCCGCGCATCGCGGGCACGAGTTCGTCGCGCTGTTCCTGGTCGGGCGTGTGCAGCGAGATCGCGAGCTGGAACCGCGGGCGATTCGGCGCGATCGCGCGCAATCGATCGGGAAACCCAACGGTCGAGACGGTCACGCGCCGCGAACCGAGGCCCATCTCGTCGTGCACGGCGTCCAGCGCGCTGTGGAGGTTCGCGAAGTTGAGCAGCGGCTCGCCCATGCCCATGACGACGCTGCGCGAGAGTCGCCCCAGCGTGCGGCCGCGCACGTACTGCTCCAGGATCTCGTGCGCGCGTAGGTTGCGCGCGAGCCCCAGTTGACCGGACGCGCAGAATGGGCATCCGACCGGGCATCCGGCCTGTGTCGAAACGCACAACGTCGCGCCGTCGCGCTCGTCCGGGTCCGCGTCGAGAGCGAGCGAGGGCATGTGCACGACCTCGACCGACGCATCGCGTTCTTTCTCGCGCGGGAACTCGATCAGGATCTTCGTCGTGCGGTCGACGGCGGCCGAACGCGCGGTCTCGCGACCCGCGAGGATCGGCAACTCGCGCGCGAGGTCCGCGCGCAGGCTCGCGGGCAGCGACGTCATCGCCTCCCATTCGACAAGCCCCTTCGCGAGCACGTTCTCGCGCGCGATCCGCGCGTGAAATGGCTTGGCGCCGAACCCGGCGAAGACCTGCTCGAGCTCCGGGAGTGTGAGCGCGAGGACCGTCCGCGTCGTCGTCGTCGTCTTGGGCGCGGTGGGAGACCCCGGCTCGGGACGGGGCGCCTCGCTCGGAGCTTCCATGTTCGAGGGCCACCGCCGCGCGACTAGCGCGTGGCGAGGAGCGCAGCGCGCAACTTCTCGGCGACCTCGATGGCGACTCGGCGCGCGTCGTCGAGCGACGGCGGGTTCGTTCCGCCGACCGCCTTGTGCCCGCCGCCGCCGTAGGTCTCCATGATCTCGCCGACGTGCGCGCCCGGCTTCGGCTGGTTCCAGGGGTTTTCCCCGGCCGAAACGTGGTATCCGGCGCGCGTCGGGATCACGCCGACGGAGTAGCGGATGTCGGGATGGTGGTAGAACGCAGCGAAGCGCTCGCGACGGATCTGGTTCGAGCTGGCGTCGTAGAGCAGCACTCCGTCCTTCTTCCACTGCACCGTCGGCGGGAACTGCGACAACGCCCTGTCGCGATTCTTGCTGGCGCGTTGGTGCGATTTCTCGACGTCTTCACGGTTCGCCACCGTCGCGAGATCGCCCTCGAGGAGCGCATCGACGAGCACGTCCGTCCAATCCTGCCCAGGTGCGGTGGTGAGCGCGCGCGCGATCCGCAGCGCCGGCTCGTCGCCGAAGATCGCCTGGTCCACGTTCTTGTAACGCGCCGCATCGATCACGTCGGACCAGCGCGCCATCTCGGCGAACCGCGGAGCGATGACGTAGCCGAGACGGTCCTGCGCGTGCTTCAGGATCAGGGGCGGACACGACGGCGACGTCTCGTCCCACAGCCACTTGTCCGACGGCGCGTAGAGGCGTCGCAGGTCCTCGCGCAAGAATGTCGTTGGGTGGTGGTCGAACCACCACTCGGCCCGCGGGTGGAAGTGGAAGTCGACGATTGCGAAGCGCTTGCCGCTCTCGAACGAGTCCCAGTCCGCGCGCTGGTCGTAGTTCACGCTCTTCCAGAGGACGCGCTCGCCCGTCTTGTCGCGCAGGACGTGCGCCAGTGCCGCGGCGGCGACCATCCCGTCGAAGTCGCGGTGGTAGTGGATCGTGAGCGGGCCTTGCGACATGGGGGACGAGAGGATAGCCGCTCGTGGGCACGGACACATCCTGTTCGAGCGCGAGACCGGATTGCGCGGGCCCCATCCCTCGCGGAGACTGCGCCGGAAGCCCGCAGTGAAGCACCCGTCATGAACCAGGTTTTCGCCCTCCTCGCCCTCCTCGCACTCGCTGCGTCGCCCGTCGCCGATCGCGACGAATTCGTCGAGCGGCTCCACGCCCGCGGCGTGGCTTTGCAGGGTGAAGGCAAGGCGGACGAAGCGGCGGCGGCGTTCGGGCGCGCGCTGGAGCGCGATGCCAAGCACTTGCCGACCTTGGCGCGGCGGAGCGCCCTGTTCCGGGCGGCCGGGCGCCATGACGAGGCTCTGGACGACGCCGGGCGTTTCCTCGCGATCTGGCGGCACCTGAAGCAGCGACCGTCGGGTCTCGTGGAGACGCAACGGGCTCTCACCGCGTACGCGCTCGAGGCCGATCCTCTGCGCAAGCGCAACGACGCTCTGCGGCGCGAGTACGTCGGAAAGTTGCTCGGCCTCGCGAACGAGCAGATGGATCACCTCGCGTGGCACGCCGCGCGCGCGATGCTCGTCGAGGCGCTGGCCACGGATCCCGAGCACCCGGATCTCGCTGCGGGCGTCGCGCGCATCGCGAAGGAGGGCGGGAACGAGCTCGCCGTCGAGGACGAGACTGGTGGGGTCGATCCGTTGTCGGGCGTCACGGCCGAGTGGATCGCCGAGAACGATCCGAAGCACGTCGACTGGGACAAGGCGTGGGAGCTCGAAACCGAGCACTACCGCATCAAGACGAACGCCGGCTATCGCGTGTTGAAGACGACCGCGACCGCGATGGAACAGGTCCACGGCTTCTACCGCATCTTCCACCAGTACAAGACGAAGGGTGAGTCGATCCCGCCCGCGAACGTCCTGATCTTCAAGAACGCCGAGGAATACAAGACTCTAGGCGGTCAACCGGTCGAATGGGCCGCTGGCCACTGGGACGGAACGAACGTCGTGACGTACGACGCGCGCAACGGCGGCGAGGGCGGGCTCGCGGGGATGCTCGACACGCTCTTCCACGAAGCGAGTCACCAGTTCACGACGCTCGCCGGCGGTGGTGCCGTGCCCGCGTGGCTCAACGAAGGGATGGCCAGCTTCTTCGAGGGCACGCAGCTCCTCTCCAACGGGAAACTCGCCTGGAATCTCGTCGTCCCCGGGCGTCTCTACCCGCTGGTCGAAGATCTGCGCAAGGCGAAGCCGGCCGGGCTCACCAACGTGATGACGGGTGAGGTCGAGGACTACCGCATCAACTACCCGTACGGGTGGGGCATCGTCTACCACCTCTACAACGCCGAGGACGAAGACGGTCGCTTGCTCTATCGCGCCTCGATGCGCGAGTACTTCCAGGAGTACGAATCGGAGGACCACGTGGGTCGCTTCACGGAGTACTTCGTCACGAAGCCGGCGGTGAAAGGCGTCGCGACGATCGCGGACTACGAGAAACGCTGGAAGGAGTGGATCTTCGCGCTCGAGGCCGAGGACAAGGGGCTCGCCGACGCCGCGCGTCGCGACGAAGAACGCGCCGATCGGCAGATGAAGCAGGGCCAGACGGCACGCGCGATCGAGCTCTACGAGCGTTCGTTGCGCCGCGAGCCGGATCACCCCGAGACGACGTGGAAGCTCGCGGGCGCGCTCGAAGCGGACAAACAGGGCGACCGCGCGGCGGGAACGCTGCGCAAGTGGATGGCCTTGACGGCGCCGCGTCCGGGTGAAGCCGACCCCGCCGCCGATCGTCGCACCGAGGCGTTGGCGCGGATCGTGAAGCTCGACACCAGCGCCAAGAAACTCGCGGAGATGCGGCTGAAGTTCCACGCGGAAGCACTCGCGCTGGCGAAGGACTACCGCACGAAGGGGTTTCCGCGACTCGCACTTCGATCCTTGCGCGGTCCCGCAACGGCGCAACCACCGAGCGCCGAAGCGCGTGCGCTCTACTTCGCGATCCAGGACGAGAGCGGCGCGAGCCTCGAGTCGTGGCGACTCCTGTTCGACGAGCAGACGCTGAAGGGTTTCTACGGCGGCGGCGAGAAGGACTTCGCCGTCGCGGACGGCGTCATCGAGGCCACGATCACGGTCGACGAGGATCTCGAGAAGGGACCATCGACTGGCGAATCGACGCGCGAGCGTCCGAAGAAGTCAGCGACGTTCGCGTTCCGGCGTCTCTTCGTCGACGTCGACCCGGCCGGCGATTGGTCGCTCCAATCCGAGATCGAAATCCCGAAAGGCGGCACGCTCGGAGGGCTGTGCTTCGGCAAGAAGGGCGACGGTCTTTTCCACGGCGTCGCGCTCCTACCACAGGGCTACTGCGACCTCGCGTCGTTCGGTACGGACGGCAAGACGCTTCTGCGCACGAACGCGAAGGTCGGCGAGGGTTGGCACACGTTGCGGATCGAAGTCGCGGGCACGCGTCTCGTCGTGCACCTCGACGGCGCGCAGGTGCTCGAGTGGCTCTTCGATTCGCGCGCGGCGTTGCAGGGGGATTTCGGTCTCCTCGCGGGTGTCGGCAAGTCGCGCTTCAAGGAGATCAAGCTGCTCGAGTTCGATCCGAGCTTGCCGCGCCGGACCGAGATCGGCCGTCGACGTGTAGTCACGGACGACGACGGGGCGAAACCGCTCGAGCGTTCACCGGGCGGACAGCTCGCGTACTTGAACCAAGCTACGCCGCTCCTCTCCGTGCAAGGCTGGATCGGTGACCCGCCGTTCGGCGGTGATCTCGAGAAGTTGCGCGGTTGGCCGTGCATCTTGGCGTTCTGGTCCACGCACCAAGAGAAGGCTGTGCCTGTCGTTCCCGGGCTCCTCAAACTGCGGGAGTCGTTCGCGGCGCTCGGCATTCCGATCCTGATCCTCTCGAACGAGAAGCGCGCGACCTTGGATGCTTGGCTGAAGGACAACCCAATGCCGTTCCCGATCGGCTACGACCACTCGAACGCGCTGTTCACGGCCTACGCGATCGAGAAGGTGCAGTTGCCGCATGCGAAGTTGCTCGGACTCGACGGACGCGTCGTGTGGGAGGGCAACCCCGACTGGAAGGAAGAGTTCGGCAGCTACCTCGACGAGCCGCTCGCCGAGATGGCGAAGCGGTTTCGGTTGGCCGAACTGCTCGCGGCAGCGACGACCTTGGCGAAGGCTCGTGAAGCGGAAGCGCGCGGTGAATTCGCCGCGGCCGCGAAGGACTACCGCGCGATCGCGACGATCGACGCACCGCATCCGACCGTGACGGCTGCGAAGGCGGCGCTCGCAGCCCTCGAAGTGCTTGGTGCGGCCGAGATCGCGCGCGGCGATGCGTTGGAGAAGGAAGGTCGCATCCTCCAAGCGACGCGCGCGGCCGAGTCCGTGCTCACGCGCTTCGAAGGACTCGACGCGGCCGGTGTCGCGCGCGTGGCGGTCGAGAAGCGCAAGGGCTCACGCGCCTACAAGAAGATGCGCCCGCTCGAGAACAAGCTCGGCGCCGCGGAGAAGAACGTCGAGACGGGCAAGTTCGACGATGCGCGGACGAACCTCACGGCGCTCCAGGCGAGTCTCGCGGCGGCGGGGGAAGGCCAAGCGGATCCGTGGCTCGCGGAGCGCGCGCAGGCGCTCACGGACCTTCTCGCTACGCCCAAGGACGGCAAGGACGTCCTGCGGCGCTACCGCGAGCGATTCCCCGACCTCGCCCGATAGCCGATTCGACCGACCCGGAAGCCTTTTCCAGTTTCCGTTGGCGGCCGATCCATGCCCCGCGCTCCAGAGAGTGGAGGGATCGGAGATCGAGGCCGCGCAGCGGTCCGCAGGGTGCGGGCTCCTCTGCCGTGGCAGCTCCGGGACCGGACACGCGGAATCAACATGCCCAGCGTCAACATCGTCCACTCGAATCGCCGCAGTCAGCGCGGCTTCACGCTCGTCGAGCTCATCGTCGTCCTCCTGATCATCGCCACGGTCGCGGGTCTCGTGATCCCGGCCGTCGCGTCGCTCGGTCGCACGACCGACATGGCCGCCACGGCCAAGACGCAGCAGGACCTGGCCAACAACATCCAGCAGTTCGTCGTGCTGCAGAAGCGCTACCCGCAAGGGATGGACTCGCTGCTGCAAGTCGGCGCCGTGGGCGCGACCTCGGGCGCACCGGACGGTCTCTATGTGCCCGTGAACTCGGGCGGCCAGCAAGTCAGCGGGATGACGAGCCAGAGCCCGAACCTGTTCGGCCTGTTGACACTCGACACCGCGACGATCGCGGACGCGACCAACCTCGAGTTCCGCCGATCCTTCACGCGTGGCGGCTTCGACTACGTCTACGACCACCAGTCGTACGACCCGGTCGGCGCGACCGGTGAGCCGAATGCCAACAACAGCGGCAAGATCCAGCGCGTGTTCGCGGCCGGCGCGATCCCGGTCGCGCGCCTGCTCGGCACGGTCGGCACGGAAGCCGCGGCCCTGACGCCGACGCAACTCACGATCCTCCGTCGGATGGTCCCGGCCGAATTCAACGCGACCGGCGTCTACACGCCCGAAGCCGGCACGCACTTGGTCGCGATGGGCGTCGGTCCGAACTGCCGCCTCGTCCCGACCACGATGCTGAACACACCCAGCTACCCCGGCGCCGACGGCAAGTACTACGGACGCTATGTCGGCATCTTCAAGGTGTTCGCGACGGGTGAGCGCCCGGTACTCGTCGCCGTCACGGACGCGTACGGCCGCACCAGCGACTACACGATCCAGCAGTTCAACGAATCGCTGCCGAACGGGGCCCGTCAGGGCTGATCGAAGAGACCCGATCGGTCTGCAGCGGGTCCGCGCGTCCTCGGGATGCGCGGACCGTCTGCGTCGAATCGGGATGTGTGGGGCGACGAGCGCTCGGACTGACCGCAGTGCGCAGAAGCAGCCATATCCATCGCGAAAACGAAGCTCACGGGCAGTCACACGGTGTGACGCTCGTCGAGCTCGTCGTCGTGGTCGTCATCCTCGTCACCCTGGCGGCTTTGGTCGTGAGGCCGCTCGTCGTGACCGCGGATCAAGCGCGCGAGGACAGCACGCGAGTCAGCCTGCGTGCTGTGCGCGATGCGATCGTCGCGTACCGAGACGACGTGCGGCGGATGCCGAGCACGTTGGCGGACCTACTGCAGAAGCCTGCGCTCGTCGACGAGTACGACGAGCGCACGCGTCGTGGCTGGCGCGGTCCTTACGTGCACGTGCCGCTCGCGCGCTACGTCGTCGGTCCGATGGGCCAGCCGGGCGACGACGACTTCGTGCACAGCTCGTTCACGATCGCGTACGGAACGGCGGGTGATCCGGCGATCCCGGATGCCTTCGGCCGACCGATCGTGCTGCAGATCCCCGACGTCGACAGCAGCGGCGTCCCGCCTTCGTCGGAGGAGGCGCGTCACGCGCGCCTCGTGTCCGCGGGGCTGGACGGTGTGTTCCAGGCCTCGACGGATGTGTTCTTCCCGACGCTCGGAAGCGTGCGTGATGACCTAGTGCACTACGTCGACGTCGCCGATCTGAGGGCTCCGTGAAATCAAGCTCCGGCCTCACGCTCGTCGAGCTCATCGTGGTGCTCCTGATCCTCGTGCTCGTCGCGAGCACGGCGATCACGGCGACCGAAGGGCTGGTCGGCGAGACGCGCTACGAGACGACGCGCACCGAGTTGCGTGAGCTCGAAGCGGCGCTCCTCGGTTCGTACGACGCGAGCTCGAGCGGCGAACCAGTCGCCATCTCCTTCGCTGCCGACATCGGCCGCTTGCCGAGAGTCCAAGGAATCGAGCCCGACACCGCCCTTTCGGAGCTGTGGCTCCAACCGGGTCCCGTCGCTGCATTCGCGATCCAATCGCCGGCCGGTGACTTGGACGTGCGCCTGCCCGGCGGTTGGCGCGGACCGTACGTCCGCGTTCCGCTCGGTCTCGGTGGCACGGATCTCCTCGACGGTTGGTCGCGTCCCTACGCGTTCCTCCGGGCTGACGGCTCAACGCCGTGTCCGCCGGACACGGAGATCGCGATGATTCGGTCGCTCGGTGCGGACGAACTCCTCGGGGGCACGAGCTACGACGCCGATGTTACCCTCGTTCTCGCCGGCAGCGCGCCCGTCGTCGGACCGCGGCACTTGGGCGACGTGCCGGTGCGCGTCACGAACACGAGCACGGGCGAGACGATCTTCGTGAGGATCTACGGACCGCGCGACGGTCTCGTCGTCACGCTCGGTCAGGCGACCTTTCCGGCCACGGGCGTCGACGTCGTCCACGTGTTCGTGGACGTCCCTGTCGGTCCGCGCGTCGTGCGCGCCTACCGCACGACGACCGCGCCTGCGACGGACGATGCACCGTTCGATCCCGCGGCCGCCCGCAGTCGCGCGACGTCGATCACCGTCGTCCAAGGCGGCATCACGGAAGTGGAGCTCGAACTACCATGAAGGTTCGGCTACCCGACTCGTGCGTGCTCCTCGCGAGTCGCAGTCGCGTCGCGCGCGCGGACTTCGT